>NZ_DBIC01000319.1:0-196 GCF_002296545.1 Herbaspirillum sp. UBA812
ATGGAAGTCGCAATGGTTTCCCAATAAGGGGAGTGCTGTGAACATGAAACTGCCCGGCATGATGCAGTCGATGAAAGGTATGTCGATGGAAAAGCTCCAGTCGAGTCAAGGCGATGAGTTTGATGCCATGTTCCTCGACATGATGATCAAGCATCATCGTGGGGCACTCGCCATGGCGCAGGACGCCATCAAGAAA
>NZ_DBIC01000319.1:577-4241 GCF_002296545.1 Herbaspirillum sp. UBA812
GAGTCGCTGGAAAAAGGAATGGAAGCTGGCCGTCCATTGATGAGTGATCACCTAGCTTCCTGTTTGCCATGGATCTGGCATTCGCCAGAACGCAATCCGGGCAGTCGGACTGCCCATCTATCAAGGAGATCGAAATGTCACATGAAGATTTTCGTACCTGTATTGAGGCCTGCTATGCGTGTGCAGCAGCTTGCGACCGATGTGCGGCAGCCTGTTTGCAAGAAGAGGATGTGAAGATGATGGCTCGGTGCATCGCCACCGATGCCGACTGTGCCACCATCTGCAGAACCGCTGCTGCGTTAATGGCCCGCGGCAGCGAGTTCACCCAAGAGGTTTGCACGCTGTGTGCGCGAATCTGTAAGGCATGCGCTGAAGAGTGTGCCAAGCACAAGGCCCAGCACTGCCAGGACTGCGCACAAGCCTGCACTCGTTGCGCTGAAGCATGCAGTCAAATGGCCGCCTAAATCGCTCGCCGCGTCCGGCTACCAATATGCCGGACGTGTAGCGCCAGCTTAATGCATGTGCTTCTGAAGCGACGCGCGCACCACCTCAGCGCTACTAGGTAGAATGCGAAGAGCGTACTCTGCCAGCGGAAACTCAAGCGTTCCGCGCAGATTGAGCCCCTCCAAATTAGTGGGCGCGATACGTCGCAGCAGTTCAGGTGCAATTGCTTCATCCCCGATCTTCTGAAATTGATCGACGGTGCGTTGCATATGGGCCGTGTTCCAAGCCATCAGCACATTGGTCAGTAGTGAAAGGCTGGAGGATACGGCAGCGAGGGACTCTGGCCGCTTAGCAAGTTCCGTTGGGATTTTACCGGTGTGGACGGCGCGCTGAATCGCATGTACAGCTTCGCCTCGATTCAAAACATGGCGCAACTCTCGGCGGAATGTTGGGTTCGTGAAATAGTCTATTAGGAATATAGAGCGCAACAGCCTCCCAAGTTGAACGCCACCATCGTATACATCTTGGCCTCGTGCTGCAGAACCGAAGCGCTGTAAAGCCTGTACGGCCGTACACCGGCCACTCCGGATGGACGCGACAACCCGCACAAACTGGTCGTAGATAGCTTCGATCGCAAGGAGGTCGACGTCCCCGGCGACCACTGGAAGCGTTTCATCCGGCACCATATGTCCACGGGGGACGTGCAAGTAGCGGTCCCGCATGTGCTGTAGGACAGGACAAAGATCAAACTTCAGACCTTTGGCCACCGCAATGCCAAAATCGGTGTAGCCATGGGTGTCAACAGCGAGCTGAGCGACGTCATCGGTTCCGTTTTGCCGCACCACCCCCTCGATGGCCGCACCAACTTGCCGTTCTTTAAGCAAAATCGGCTGGTCGTAAAAAATGCCCCAGCGATCACGCACATGAGTATAGATCCCGATGGAGGCAGTACGCCGACGTGGATCCGCTCGGGCTTGCCACACGGTGCGGGTTGTCTCCAGACTCATCATGTCGGAGGAGGCCAAGTCGCCAATTCCCCAGTGCGCCGCGATAGGATGTCGATGCATGTAGGCTAGCACCGCATCGGCCGCTTCACGCAACTTGCGTTCATCGGCCACCACCTTCATCATCTGCCGGATCGCGGAGGCCTTGAGCTCAGGAATCATGCGGGAGATGTCAGCTGCCGACAAGGAGGTTCCGTGCGCCAACACAGCAGCATAAACAAGAAGTAACTCGCTGCGCGAGCGAGGCTCCCTACCCAAGAGCAGCCAGGAAAACCGCACCTCGCTGTCGATATCCAGGATGATCTTGGGAAGTTGACCCACTGGGCGATCATCAAAGATGGCGCGACGCAGCGCATCTAAAGCCGGGTCTCTTTCCTCAGCCACGATACCCTCATTGCGGACGCCACCTGCCTCAATGCGCACCTCGCCGCGAAGATAAGCATCCTTCAGCCGATCAAGGCCGCCATCAAGGTGGTCGATAATCTTTGCCAAGAAGACCTTGGGATCTTGCGGCAGCTCCAGGTGGCCGTAATAGTGGTTCCGCTTCGCCTTCCATTCCTCTTCAGGGATGAGCAATGTAGCGCGACTGCGAAAGGAGAAACTGTGATCAACGTACACAGAACCATTTCTTAACGCCATTCGTAATGCGGAAATAGTTGCCCATTCGAATGCTCGCAGCGCCTCGGTACGGTCTTCGCCCTCAATATTCTCCCTCCATACGCGACCGAGTTTAATATTGACATCTACTGGCAACTCGCTGTTACCGTCAGGGCCGTAAAGGTTGCGAAGCACGTTGATTGCGTCCACAACGGGATGCTGCGTCTCGGACTCAAATGGCAGTGCGACGAGCTTATGCAACATTGCACGCGCCTGAGCGCTCTTGGTCATAAGCTGCAGCCGGATTAAACTACGCCGGCTGGGCGCGTGCTGCTGTAGTACCTGGTCAGCCAGTTCCACGATCTTGGTCAGTGATTCGTCGGCCGGAGTGTCAGTATTCAAGGCGAGCAGCCTCACCGACTCGGCAAAACCGCAGAGCTGCCTTTTTAGATCAGGTCGACCGGCGTCGACCTGTCTACCAGCCTCTGTTATAACTTCAATTGCCCATCGGCGGAACATGGCGAGTAGCTGATCGGTCGCCGAGCAAAGGGCATAGCGCATGAAGCAGGCGGTTTCAAGCCTACGGGACTGAGATGTAATGCGCTTACTGACGGAGGGTGGTCGGTTGGCGCATCGCCGTGCGTAATGACGAACCAGCGTTTCGTTGATCTGGGAGGGCCAACTGATGGGGACTCGCAATCCATGCAGATGGTCGATTTTCTCAAACAATTCGGACATCTGAACCGTTGAATGCTTCACCGGAACTGCCCACAGCCACTGCTGAAGACTGGCCCGATCACCAACCGGCGCGGCAAGATGCCGGCTCCACTCTTGAACACTGGCCTCGCCTAAGCAGCACAGCAAGGTCGACTCCAGGAATGTTTCGTGGCTGCGGATTGCCTCAGCTATCACGCGCTTCAGTTGACGATCATGGGGCATCAGAATCTGATGCTCATACAACCAACCCTTAACCTGCATGAGCAGCGTCGAGGGGTCCGGCCGGCCGACTAATGTCTCTTTGAGCCAGCGGACCAGGTAACGTCGCTGGTGCTCGGTCATCGATGAAAAACCGAGCGCTTGCTGCGCCAGTTGCTGATGGTCGATCAGCGTTCGCGGCCGTGTCTCGTAGAGCGAGCGCAATGTTCCGATTTCAGGCGGCGCGATGGATAACTGTTCGCCAAGATGGCTCCACAAAACCTTCGGAACTTGCTTGTAGGCATCAAGGGTGCGGCCGGTCATCCGGATAAAACCAAGATGAAGGGCGAGCGCCAGACGGTAGAGGTGGTTGCGCCGCGCCTCAATCAGAGTATGTTCTTTGGCAGAAAACGTGAAGAACGTGTTCAGCTCAAACTCAGTCAGTTCGGGCGGGATGTGGCGCAAGCCGAGGTAGGGAGCGTGCCAATGGTCCATTGTTTAACTCTCTGAAGAGAACAATGGGCACCATCATACCCGGGCGGGAAGGCAAACAGTAAGTGACTGATTTTAAAGCGATTGTTGCATTGCGCATCGCTGAAACCCGCGTAAACACTGGGTTGCGCTAACGTCGCTTATTGCACGCGGATCAAAGGAACCCCGATATTGGCTATAACCGGTTAGCCGCCTTGCTGCAGCTCCTCAGC
>NZ_DBIC01000179.1:0-5295 GCF_002296545.1 Herbaspirillum sp. UBA812
GGGGCGCGGGTTTGCGGTGGTGGCATCTGAGGTGCGTTCCCTGGCGCAGCGCTCGGCCACGGCCGCCAAGGAGATCAAGCAGCTCATCGATGATTCGGTGCAGAAGGTGGAAGCGGGCAGCCAGCTGGTGGCCCAGGCCGGTTCGACCATGGATGAAGTGGTCTCCAGCGTGCGCCGCGTGACCGACATCGTGGGTGAGATCAGTTCAGCCAGCCAGGAGCAGAGTGCCGGCATCACCGAAGTGGGCAATGCCGTGACCCTGATGGATGAGGCGACCCAGCAGAACGCCGCGTTGGTGGAGGAAGCAGCGGCAGCGGCCAAGTCCCTGCAGGAACAGGCGGCTCACCTGGCCGCCGTGGTGGCGGGCTTCAAGCTCGATGAAAGCGGTGGCGCCGCTCCGATCACGCCGCCGCCGGTTCATCATGCTGCCCCGTCGCCGGCTGCAGCAGCACGTCCGGCACCGGTCAACATCACGCCCAAGCCGGCAGCGCTGAAGGCCAAGCCCGCCAGCAAGCCTGCGCTGCCGGCCGAACCGGCTGCGCCTGCCGCGCCCAAAGCCGCACCGAAAGCACCGCCCAAGAGCGGTGGTGGCGACGACTGGGAAGAGTTCTGAGCGAGGAAATTGAAGCGGGCCGCCTCAGGCCCGCTTCTTCAGCAGCTGCATGGGCGCAAACAATTGCTGCATGCCGCTGTGTTCGATGAAGCTGAGGTTGTAGGGATGCTCGGCCACCGCGCGCGGGAATTGCGCCACCAGCGGCAGGCCGCTCAGTTGCTCAGCGATCTTCCCCCACAGCACCAGCGTCGGCAGGGATTTGCCCTGTGCCTGGCCATGCTCGGCCAGGGCGCGCAATACCGTCTCAAAGAAGGGCTTCCAGCCCTTGGCGTCCTTGATCGGGGCGACGTGGCTGCGGAACACCAGGCTGGCATTGAGCAGCAGGAAGCCTTGCGCAGTGAGGTTGTCCTGCAGGTCGGCCAGGGTCTGGATGCTGCCTTCCACATCGGCCTGGGCCTGCGCCGCGATGCCGGCCAGCGCATCGCCACTGGTCTGGCCCGCCTGCAGCGCGCCTTCGGCCACCAGCAGCATCTTCATGAAATTGCGCAGCGAGGTCGCCCGATTGACCTGCTTGGACAAGCCCTTTTCCGACCACAGCGAACCCACTGCGCCATCCATGAAGCACACGCCGGTCGCACTGGCCGCGCGCGGATAGGGGCCTTCGCCCACCAGCACGTAGCGCACCTGGTCCATGGGCTGCGTGAAGGCTGCGAACAGGCGGCCTTCGGTGGGTAGGTAATCGTCCTGCGCCAGAATGGAAAGATAAGCGGGATCGGCTTGCTGGATCGCCTCCAGGCCGGCGCGCAGGGCGGCATGCCAGGAGGGATGGGCGGTTTGGATCAGGTCCGACAGGGGTGCAGGGAGGGTGGAAACGGAAGACATGGAAAATGAAGGGGAGGCACGGCCGTATGAATGAAGTGGCGGCATTGTATACCGCCCGGCCGGCCTCCCCGCAGGATCAGGCGACCGCCGAATCGCTGCCCGATGCACCGAAGAGCTGCTGCTTGAGCAGCTGCAACTGGTCGCGCGCCGCGGCGGCCTTTTCGAACTCCAGGTTCTTGGCGTGTTCCTGCATCTGCTTCTCCAGGCGCTTGATCTCCTTGCTGATCTGCTTCTCGCTCATGGATTCGTAGTTGCGCTTCTCCTCGGCCACCATCATTTCGGTGCGCGCCTGGGCCGGGTTGAAGATGCCGTCGATCAGTTCGCGGATTTCCTTCTTGATGCCGGTCGGCACGATGCCGTTGGCGGCGTTGAAGGCCAGCTGCTTGGCGCGGCGGCGCTCGGTTTCGCCGATGGCCTTGTGCATGGAATCGGTCACCACGTCGCCATAGAGGATGGCCATGCCGTTGAGGTTGCGTGCCGCGCGGCCGATGGTCTGGATCAGGCTGCGCTCGGAACGCAGGAAGCCTTCCTTGTCCGCATCCAGGATCGCCACCAGCGAGACTTCGGGAATGTCCAGGCCCTCGCGCAGCAGGTTGATCCCGACCACCACATCGAAGGTACCCAGGCGCAGGTCGCGGATGATTTCCACCCGTTCGACCGTATCGATGTCGCTGTGCAGGTAGCGCACCTTGATGCCGTTGTCGGAGAGGAATTCGGTCAGCTGCTCGGCCATGCGCTTGGTCAGTGTAGTCACCAGCACGCGCTCGTCCTTGGCGATGCGGTCATTGATCTCCTGCATCAGGTCATCCACCTGCGTGGTGGCCGGACGCACGGCGATGATGGGGTCCACCAGGCCAGTCGGGCGCACCACCTGTTCCACCACCTGGTCGGCGTGGGTGTTTTCATAGTCCGCAGGCGTGGCCGAGACGAAGATGGTCTGGCGCATCTTCTTCTCGAACTCGTCGAACTTCAGCGGCCGGTTGTCCAGTGCCGAGGGCAGGCGGAAACCGTAGTCCACCAGGTTCACCTTGCGCGCACGGTCGCCGTTGTACATGCCGTTCAACTGGCCGATCAGCACGTGTGACTCGTCCAGGAACATGACGGCGTCCTTGGGCAGGTAATCCACCAGCGTCGGCGGCGGGTCGCCCGGCTTGGCCCCGGACAGATGGCGCGAGTAGTTCTCGATGCCCTTGGTGAAACCGATCTCGGTCATCATCTCGATGTCGAAGCGGGTGCGCTGTTCCAGTCGCTGTTCTTCGATGAGCTTGTTTTCCTTGCGGAAGAATTCCAGGCGCTCGGCCAGTTCTTCCTTGATGGTCTCGATGGCGCGCAGCACGGTCGAGCGCGGCGTCACGTAGTGCGAACCGGGATAGATGGTGAAGCGCGGGATTTTCTGGCGCACCCGGCCGGTCAGCGGGTCGAACAGTTGCAGGCTGTCGATCTCGTCGTCGAAGGTTTCGATGCGCACGGCCAGCTCGGCGTGTTCGGCCGGGAAGACATCGATGGTGTCGCCGCGCACGCGGAAGGTGCCGCGGCCGAAATCGACTTCGTTGCGGGTGTACTGCATCTGGATCAGGCGGGCGATGACGTCGCGCTGCGAGACCTTGTCCTTGGCGCGCAGGGTCAGGATCATCTGGTGGTATTCGTTCGGGTTACCGATACCGTAGATGGCCGAAACGGTCGCCACGATCACCACGTCGCGCCGTTCCATCAGCGACTTGGTGCAGGACAGGCGCATCTGCTCGATGTGTTCGTTGATCGAGGAATCCTTCTCGATGAACAGGTCGCGCTGGGGGACGTAGGCTTCCGGCTGGTAGTAGTCGTAGTAACTGACGAAGTATTCCACCGCATTGTGCGGGAAGAATTCGCGGAATTCGCTGTAGAGCTGCGCCGCCAGCGTCTTGTTGGGGGCGAACACGATGGCAGGGCGGCCCAGGCGGGCAATCGTGTTGGCCATGGTGTAGGTCTTGCCCGAGCCGGTCACGCCCAGCAGGGTCTGGTAGAACAGACCGTCATGCACGCCTTCGACCAGCTTGTCGATGGCCGCCGGCTGGTCGCCCGCCGGGGGGAACACCTGATAGAGCTTGAAGGGCGAGTCGGGGAAGGTGACGAACTTGCTCTCGTCCAGCTCGGTATTGATGGGGGTCAGTTCAGCCATGGTCTGGGTTGCCTTTGTCGCGCGGGTTCCGGTGTGCCGCCACGGTGCAGGAAGAACCGGCAACGCCCGCAAGCGGGGCATTGCACACAGGCAAGGTGGAGGCGTGAATATTCATCAAATGCTGCCGGGATGCTGAAGTTCAAGACACAATCTGCGCCTCCGCAGCCGGCAAAACCGGACGCAAAGCCGCGTCAGGAGCCAGCTCATCCACTGGGCCGGACGGCCTGGCGCGGGGTGGGTGCAGATTGGGGTTATGTCGATAGAACATGGTGTCATGCAGATTCAGCAGGCAATTGGGCCTGTCTGTGTCTGTGATTGGCCATCCACATTTGTTAGAATGCAGTGTTGCAAAAAGGTGCACATCCGAATCTCTCCCTGTGCACCCATTTCCTTCTGCAGCGCTTTGTTGCAGCTAACTTTTCATGTTATCACGATGAACGCACCTGTCTCCGCCTCCCTGTTTTCCGCCATCGAAATGGCGCCGCGCGACCCCATCCTGGGCGTGACCGAAGCCTACAACGCCGACCAGAACCCGGCCAAGACCAATCTGGGCGTGGGCGTGTACTACGACGACAACGGCAAGGTCCCCCTGCTGGAATGCGTGAAGAAAGCCGAGGCGGAACTGGCGGCCAAGCTGGCCCCGCGCACCTACCTGCCCATCGACGGCCTGGCCACCTATGACCGCGCCGTGCAGGAGCTGGTCTTCGGTGCCGGCAGTACCGTGGTGACCGAGAAGCGTGCGATCACCGTGCAAGCCCTGGGCGGCACCGGTGCCCTGAAGCTGGGGGCCGACTTCCTGAAGCACTTCTCGCCGGCCGGTACCGAAGTCTGGATCAGCGATCCGAGCTGGGAAAACCACCGCGCCCTGTTCGAGATGGCCGGCTTCAAGGTCAACGCCTATCCGTACTACGATCCGTCCACCCGTGGCGTGAACTTCGCCGGCATGCTGGACGCGCTGAAGACCATGAGCGCCGGCTCGGTCGTGCTGCTGCACGCCTGCTGCCACAACCCGACCGGTGCCGACCTGACCGACGATCAGTGGACGCAAGTCATTGAAGTGGTGACCTCGCGCGGCCTGATCCCCTTCCTGGACATGGCTTACCAGGGCTTTGGCGACGGCATCGCCGAAGACGGCCAGGTGGTGCGCCGCTTCGCTGAAGCGGGCGGTCCGCTGTTCGTGTCGAACTCCTTCTCCAAGTCCTTCTCGCTGTATGGCGAACGCGTCGGCGCACTGTCGATCGCTGCGGCCAGCGCCGAAGAAGCGGCACGCGTGCTGTCGCAACTGAAGCGCGTGGTGCGTACCAACTACTCCAACCCGCCGATCCACGGTGGCCAGGTGGTCGCGACCGCCCTGGCATCGCCCGAACTGCGCAAGCTGTGGGAAGACGAACTGGCGGAGATGCGCGTGCGCATCCGCGAAATGCGCCAGCTGCTGGTGGCCAAGCTGAAAGAGAAGGCCCCCGGCCATGACTTCGACTTCGTCATCAAGCAACGCGGCATGTTCTCCTACTCGGGCCTGACCAAGGCCCAGGTGGATCGCCTGCGCAACGAGTTCTCGATCTACGCCGTCGACACCGGCCGCATCTGCGTGGCTGCGCTCAACACCAAGAACATTGACGTGGTGGTCGACGCGATCGCCAAGGTACTGTAATTGGCAGGCGCGGCCCCGTCTTCGGAGGGGGCCGCGCAGGGCGTTTTCTCC
>NZ_DBIC01000117.1:0-724 GCF_002296545.1 Herbaspirillum sp. UBA812
GGCACGTGTCCGTGTGGCGCCTCTCCGAACTCTTCCGCGACATCACGCTGGAATTCGACGGCGTGGCCGACATCGAGCCCATACACCTGGGCTTCGACGAGGCCGTGCGCGCCATCCGCGAGCGCCTGGCCAGCGAGCGCTGCGATGTGGTGATCTCGGCCGGCTCCAACGGTGCCTATCTCAAGAGCCGCCTGCCAGTGCCGGTGGTGGTGGCGCGCGCCAGCGGCTTCGACGTGATGCAGGCACTGGCCCGTGCCCGCCAGATCAGCCCGCGCATCGGGCTGGTCACTTATCAGGAGGCGATGCCGGCCCTGACCGAATTCCAGCAGATGTTCGGACTCGACATCGCCCAGCGCACCTATGCCACCGAAGAAGACGCGCGCGCCGTAGTGCAGGAACTGAAGGCCGGCGGCGTGCAGGCGGTGGTCGGGGCCGGGCTCATCACCGACCTGGCCGAGGAAGCGGGGATGCAGGGGATCTTCCTCTACTCCTCGGCCACGGTGCGGCAGGCCTTTGAAGATGCGCTGGAACTGGCGCGGCTGACGCAACTGGAAAGCACGCGCGGCCCCAGCCTGCCGGTGGCCGACAGCCTGCGCGCACGGCATCACCTGAAGGATCTGCGAGGCGATTCGGAGGTGATGGAAACGGTGCGCCAGTCGATCACGCTCTTTGCGCGCTCGCCGGCCAACGTGCTGATCCAGGGCGAGACCGGCACCGGCAAGGA
>NZ_DBIC01000117.1:1008-5129 GCF_002296545.1 Herbaspirillum sp. UBA812
GGGCGAGACCGGCACCGGCAAGGAACTGGCGGCGCAAGCCATCCATCGTGCTCATCCGCGCATGCAGGGCAAGGCCCAGGCAGCCCACCCCTTCGTGGCCATCAATTGCGGCGCGCTGGCCGAATCGCTGCTGGAATCCGAACTGTTCGGTTATGAGGAAGGCGCTTTCACCGGGTCGCGCCGTGGCGGACGAGCCGGTGTATTTGAAGCGGCGCATCGCGGCACGCTGCTGCTCGATGAAATCGGCGAGATGCCGCTGCCGCTGCAGACGCGATTGCTGCGCGTGCTGGAAGAGCGCGAAGTCGTGCGCGTGGGCGGCACGCGGCCCATTGCAGTCCAGGTGCGCATCATCAGCGCCACCCACTGCGATCTGGAAGCGCGGGTGCGCGACGGCCGTTTTCGGGCAGACCTGTATTACCGGCTCAGCGTGCTGCGTTTGCAGTTGCCGCCCTTGCGGGCGCGTCGCGAGGATATTGCCGCGCTGGCCGAATGGCATCTCAAGCATGCGCTGGCGGCACTGGATGCGCGTCCGCATGCCAACCTGGGCGCGGAGCTGCTGCGCTGCGCGCCGCTGCTGGCGGCGTATGACTGGCCCGGCAATGTGCGCGAGCTGCGCAACCTGATGGAAAGGCTGGCCCTGTTCCTGGCCGCAGAGCCGCTGCAGGCGCTGACACCCGCGCTGATCCAGCGGGTGGCGCCGGAACTGGCGGGGATGGTGCAGCCGCTGCTGTCGAACACGGCGGAAGTGGTGGCACCCCATGAGCTGACCACGTCCGACATCGTCCCCGACGCTGACGCCATTGAAGCTGCACTGCGCCGCTTCCGTGGCAACCGTGCCGCGGCTGCGCGCCATCTCGGGATCAGCCGCACGACCTTGTGGCGCAAGCTCAAGGAAACGGAAGCGCAGAACAGGGAGCCATCATGAGGCTGCAGGCACGGGAAACGAGAAAATGATTTCGCAAAATCAGCTGCGCGTCCTGCCTCCTGATAATCCCCCGCACTGCGCCTTGACAGTGCCGCATCGTGCCGCCTATCCTCGCCCGCTGTAACGGCCCCGGCCGTCACAGGGAGCCCACAACCATCCATACACAGCCAGGCAGCCTTCTGCTCCGCCAGGGTCAGAACGGCGTGCTGCTCCTCCATCCACGTATCCATCAGGGAGTCTCCATGACCAGCAACACCGCGGCGCCTGGCGCCGGCACCACGCATCCGCAAGCGCGGCGTGCGATCATCTCGTCCTCCATCGGCAATGCGCTCGAATGGTTCGACATCCTCATCTATGGCGCCTTCGCCGTGGTCATCGCCAAGCAGTTCTTCCCGACCGGCGATGACAGCGTCTCGCTGCTGCTGACCTTCGCCACCTTCGGCGTGTCCTTCTTCATGCGCCCGCTGGGTGCGGTGGTGCTGGGTGCCTACTCCGACCGCGCAGGCCGCAAGGCGGCGCTGATGCTGTCCATCATGCTGATGACGGTCGGCACGGCGATGATCGCCTTCATGCCCAGCTACGCCAGCATCGGCCTGCTGGCACCGGCCGGCATCGCACTGGGCAAGATGATCCAGGGCTTCTCCGCCGGCGGCGAGTTCGGCAGCTCTACCGCCTTCCTGGTGGAACACGCGCCGCATCGCCGTGGCTTCTTCTCCAGCTGGCAGGTGGCCAGCCAGGGCATCAGCCTGCTGCTGGCGGCCATCTTCGGCGCGGTGCTCAACAACATGCTCACGCCCGAACAACTGGCCTCGTGGGGCTGGCGCGTGCCGTTCATCTTCGGCTTGCTGATCGCACCGGCCGGCATCTATATCCGTCGCCATCTGGATGAAGCACCCGAGTTCAAGGAATCCAGCGAAAAGACCGATGCCCCGCTGCGCGATACCTTCGCGCACCAGAAGATGCGCCTCTTGATCGGTGCCGGCAGCGTCATCATGGCGACCGTCTCGGTGTACCTGTCGCTGTACATCCCGACCTACGCGGTCAAGCAACTGGGCCTGCCGGCCTGGTCCTCGTTTGCCGCGATGTCGGTGGCCGGCCTGATCATGTTCATCGGCTCGCCGCTGGTGGGCGCGATGTCCGACAAGATCGGCCGCACGCCCTTCATGATCACCAGCAGCGCGCTGTACATCGTGCTGACCTACCCGATGTTCGTGTTCCTGACCAACTCGCCGGGCTTCCTGCAACTGCTGTTGCTGCAGACCGTCATCGGCGTGCTCATGACCATGTATTTCGCGTCCATGCCTGCTCTGCTGGCCGACATCTTCCCGGTGGCCACGCGCGGCACCGGCATGTCGCTGGCGTATAACATCGCCGTCACCATCTTCGGCGGCTTCGCCGGTCTCATCATCACCTGGCTGATCGACTTCACCGGCAACAAGCTGTCGGTGAGCTACTTCGTCATCTTCGGCGCAGTGCTGAGTCTGATCGCCACGCTGGCCGCACGTTTCGTGCTGCGCCTGCGCTGACCGAAAACAGATAAATGATATAAATCATTTACTGCTTTTGAGCGGGTCGGCAGGCGCTGCTGCAGCGACTGCCGATCCGCACATGGCACACCCGCCAAATGGCCAGGATCCCCCGATCCTGGCCATTTTTCTTGATGGACTGGTCATCGGGTGCGCACTACGCAATTAGTCAATCTTGATCGAGCTGCGGTGGCACTTCGGTCAACTTGTTGCCAATCCATATTTATGCATTGATAAGCATAATTGAAAGAGTGTTTCCGTTTGGCATCACCTCATCAAATTCATCTTGAATTTGGGCAAGACTGCCATTAAAGTTCAGAGCGCTTCCCCCGGAGCCCATCCTGACGGCACTGCCGCTCTCCCTTGCAGGCCTTGCGCCTGCGCCGGAATCATCATCCACCCTTCGTCTGCCGTCAGTGGCGGCAGGCCAGCCCCAGAGGGACATCGTGAATTTCAGACAGACCAAAGTTGCCACCCAGCTTATGTTGGGTTTTTCCGTTTTGATCCTGTTCATGGCCGTGCTCGGTGCGGCGGCCTGGTACGGACTCAATACCGTCGACGCACAGCTCAGCGAAGTGCAGACCAACCTCATGCCCAGTGTCGCCACGGCCAAGACCATGCAGGCCGAGATCCGCGCCTTCAACCTGGCCCAGTATCGTGCGCTCACCGCCAATGATGCGCAGCGCATGCAGGATGCCCGCACGCGCCTGACCGCCTCCCTGGGACGCTACACCAGCGCCGCCGATCAGTATCGTCCGCTCATCCATACGCCTGAGGAACAAGCCGCCTACGACGAGCTGCAGGCCCTGCTGCCCAAGTACCTGGCCGTGAGCCAGCAGATGCTGGCCGCCCTGGAGCAAGGCAAGCAGGAGCAGGCCGTGGACATCATGAAAGATCAACTCTTCCCGCTGCGCGCGGCGATGGAAGTGCAGATCCTGCGCCTCATCACCGTCAACGAAAAAGGCGTGGCCGAGGCCGCCACCAGCGCGCGCGAAGCGTATGCCGGCAGCCGCATGCTGATCATCGGCCTGACCCTGGCATCGGCGCTGATCGGCTTGCTGATCGCACTGCTGATCAGCCGCCGCCTGACGCGCCAGCTGGGTGGCGAGCCGGCCGAAGCGATGTGGCTGTCGGGCCAGATCGCCGCCGGTAACCTGAGCGCGCAACTGCAACTGCGCAAGGGTGACCGCGCCAGCCTGATGCATTCGCTCATGACCATGCGCGAACAGCTGGCCGGTCTGGTCGGCCAGATCCAGCAGGCCAGCGGTGCCATCCACGTGGCCGCACGCGAAATCGCCCAGGGCAATACCGATCTCTCGCAGCGCACCGAAGAGCAGGCCGCCTCGCTGGAGGAAACTGCCTCCAGCATGGAACAGCTGACCAGCACCGTGCAGCAGAATACCGACCACGCCCGCAAGGCCAGCCACGTCGCCAGTGCCGGTGCCGATGTGGCCCGCCGTGGTGAAACGGAAATCGCGCAAGTGGTCAGCACCATGCGCGAGATCGCCGTCAGCTCGCACCAGATGTCGGACATCATCAGCGTCATCGAAGGCATCGCCTTCCAGACCAATATCCTGGCCCTCAATGCCGCCGTGGAAGCGGCACGCGCCGGCGAGAACGGCCGCGGCTTCGCCGTGGTGGCCACCGAAGTGCGCGCGCTGGCCCAGCGC
>NZ_DBIC01000224.1:0-4225 GCF_002296545.1 Herbaspirillum sp. UBA812
CGAAGCGTGCGCCGGAAGAACGCGTGCAGCGCGGCATCCACCTCACCATCAACGGGGTGGCAGCCGGCTTGCGCAATACCGGCTGAGCAACGCGTTCGTCTTGCCACTACAAGGGCTGCCCGCCGATGCGGGCGGCCCTTTTTATTGGGCGCTGCACCTGCGATGTCGGCCTGACAAGATGCCTGAGACGCCCCGTCTCAAGTTCAGCGTTTGCATGCCGATAACAGATGACTCTTATGACATTTGACGAAGCGACAAGCTGTTGCAGGCGACGCACAGGTGCAGGCGCGCCCTTGTGATGGATCAGATTTTTGCACCGCAAAAACGCATCTTCCCTGCCGCACGACGCTTCGCTTTTGTAAAATACAAGCTGAAGAATTCAAATACATACAGTCGTTGCAATCCGTGAAGCTTATTGCTTCAGCGACCATTTTCCCCGTTGACGGGAAAGGCCGTCAGGCAACGATTTGGCATCACTACGGGGAATCAGACATCATGCGACATTGGGGAAAACCGCTGGCTGCGTTCTGCATTGCAGCATCGCTGGCCGTGATCGGCTCCTGGGCGCAGGCCGCGCCCAATTCGGCACCGCCGCCACCACTGGAAGCACGCCGCGTCTCGCTCACCAGCGTGGACAGCAAGGGCGGCAAGGCCACCGCGCTCTATGGCGTCTGGATCAAGGCACGCAAGTCGCTTACCACCAAGGGCCCGGCACCGACCGTGATCGCCCTGCATGGCTGCGGCGGCTTGTACAGCATGGTCAAGGATGGCAAGGGTGAATTCACGCCGCGCCACCTGGCGATGGCACGCGTGCTCAGCGACGCCGGCTACAACGTGCTGTTCCCGGACAGCTTCACCCCGCGCGGCCGCCGCTCCACCTGCCAGGACACCGTGGCCCAGCGCGAAGTCAGCGCCATGAACCGCCGCTATGACGTGCAGGCCGCCCTGCACTGGGTGACTTCGCAGCCGGATGTGGATGTGAAGCGCATAGCCCTGCTGGGCTGGTCGCATGGCGCGTCGACCCTGCTGGCCTCGATCAACCTGGCCGAAACCGACGTGGCCGTGCGCAAGATCCAGCCGCGCGCCGCCGTGGCCTTCTATCCGGATTGCCGCCCGTACGCCAAGACCAGCGAGCCCTTCAAACCGGCCGCACCGCTCCTGATCCTGATGGGCGAGAACGATGACTGGACGCCGCCCCAGGCCTGCGAAGCCATCGAAGAGAAGATGAAGGGCAGCGACACGGAGATCGCTCTGCGCCTCTATCCCGATACCTATCACGACTTCGACGCGCCCGGCCTGCCGGTGCACGTGCGCATGGATGTGGCCGGCGTGGGCAAGCGCGGCGAAGGCGTCACCAGCGGCGGCAACCCGGATGCGCGCAGCCAGGCGTATCGCTCCATGCTCAACTTCCTGGACGCCAAGCTGAATTACTGAGGAAACACTGAGGATCCGGGCCGGCCACGCGCCTCCCGGGTTTTGACAGTACCCTTCACCAACGACAATGCCGGCCCCTTGCGGGAGCCGGCATTGTCGTTTTTTACGTCCTTTTCCTTCACATCGGCCGGAAACCACCGTACTTCGACGCTCTCCGGCCTGCCCTGTTGGGGCGGATCAGGCCGCTCAGGAGATCAGGTCCTGCATGCCCTCGCCCAGTTCGGCCAGCGGCGGCATGTCCTCGGTGAAGGTGGCCAGGCTCAGTCCCAGCTTGGCGGCCACTTCCGCCGGGAAGGTCGATTCCAGTTCGTCGGCGGAGTACTTGTTTTCTTCGGCACGGGCGCGCCAGGCAGCCAGGTGGACGACCGCGGCGAAGGGATCGAACTCGCCCTTGAGCGGCTGCGGGAAGGCCTTGATGACCTTGGCGAACTCGTCCGGGAAACGCCAGCGGCGTGCCAGCTCGGCACCCACATCGGCAAAGTCGTAGCCGAAGGACTGGCGCTCCACATCCAGGCGGCGCGCATCCAGGGGACCGGCGACCTTGTCCACCTCCAGCGCCTGCTCGGGCATGCCGGCATGCATCACCAGCTGGCCGATGGCATGCATCAGGCCCACCGTGAAGGCGAAATCGGAATTGAGCTTGACCTGCTTCTGCTTGGCCAGCCACTTGGCGACGATGGCCGTATCGAGGCTGTAGCGCCAGAACAGCTTCAGGTCCACGCCGGGCAGCTTCTTGAAACTGCCGGCCATGCCGGTGCTTACCACCAGCGTACGAACCGTCATGAACCCCAGCATCAGCACCGCATCATCGACGGTGCCGATGGTGCGCGAGACGTGGTAATAGGATGAATTGGCCAGGCGCAGGATCTTCGCGCTCAGAACCTGATCTGCGGCCAGTTTCTTGGCGATCTCTTCAATCGAGACCGATTCGTTGTTGAAGCTTTCGATGACTTCCTGCACCACCTTGGGAATGCTCGGCAAGGCAGTTTGCTGCTGAAACAGTGCTTCCAAATTCATGCTTCTCTCCTGTAAGACGACCCCCACACATCTCGCTTGAGCGCTTGACAGGACCACCCCGTGGCATGGTGCAGCCGGACGATGCCCCCACGACACCGACCGGTGTCGGCATCATCCTGGCTGCGCCGTGGCTGGCAGCCCTGATCTTCTCCGGAAACCTGCAGAATTTCCCCCGGATCAGTCATCGCACCCTGAGTATAGCGTCAGCAAATGTCAGTAGCCCACGGCTTTTTAGCGTCTCAGCAGAGCTTGCGCAAAAACAACAAGCAAAAATGATGCCACCTGGAAACTTCGCCTGCTTTGATGTCGAGAAAAGCTTTTCCAAACCACCCGCTGGGAACGGATGAAAAAAGCGTGCGACAGTCCGGTGATGAAATGCGAAAAATCCGCGTGCCGCAGCATTTCCGGCTGCATGGCCGTGGCCTGGCGCAGTTGTGCTTGCTATAATCGCCCATTCTCCGGAATTCCCTATATGACAGACCAATTTGCTAAAAAGGGCGAAGCCTGGTCGGCTCGCTTTTCTGAACCCGTCTCCGATCTCGTCAAGCGCTATACCGCATCGGTGTTCTTCGACAACCGCATGGCCCAGGTCGACATCCAGGGCTCGCTGGCGCATGCCGAGATGCTGGCCCACCAGGGCATCATCAGCGCGGCCGATTACGCCGAGATCCAACGCGGCATGGCCCAGATCAAGGGTGAAATCGAGTCCGGCCAGTTCGAATGGCTGCTGGACCTGGAAGACGTCCACCTGAACATCGAAAAGCGCCTGACCGAACTGGTCGGCGACGCCGGCAAGCGCCTGCACACCGGCCGTTCGCGCAACGACCAGGTGGCCACCGACATCCGCCTCTACATGCGCGGTGCGGTCGACGACATCATCGGCCTGCTGCGCGATCTGCGCCTGGCCCTGCTGGACCTGGCCGAGCAGCACGCCGACACCATCCTGCCGGGCTTCACCCACATGCAGGTGGCGCAGCCGATCACCTTCGGCCACCACGTGCTGGCCTACGTCGAGATGTTCGGCCGCGATGCCGAACGCATGATCGACGCCCGCAAGCGCATCAACCGCCTGCCGCTGGGCGCAGCCGCCCTGGCCGGCACCACCTTCCCGATCGACCGCCTGCGCGTGGCCAAGACCCTGGGCTTCGACGACGTGTGCCGCAACTCGCTGGACGCCGTCTCGGACCGTGACTTCGCCATCGAATTCTGCGCCGCTGCTGCACTGGTGATGACGCACATCTCGCGCATGTCCGAAGAGCTGGTGATCTGGATGAGCCCGCGCGTGGGCTTCATCGACATCGCCGACCGCTTCTGCACCGGCTCGTCCATCATGCCGCAGAAGAAGAACCCGGACGTGCCCGAACTGGCGCGCGGCAAGACCGGCCGCGTCAACGGCCACCTGATCGCCCTGCTGACCCTGATGAAGGGCCAGCCCCTGGCCTACAACAAGGACAACCAGGAAGACAAGGAACCGCTGTTCGACACCGTCGACACGCTCACCGATACCCTGCGCATCTTCGCCGACATGGCGCGCGGCATCAGCGTCAAGCCCGAAGCCATGCGCGCGGCCGCCCTGCAGGGCTACGCCACGGCGACCGACCTGGCCGACTACCTGGTCAAGAAGGGCCTGCCCTTCCGCGACGCCCACGAAGCCGTGGCGCACGCCGTGCGGACCTGCGTGGACAAGGGCTGCGACCTGGCCGACCTGTCGTTGGACGACCTGCGTGCCTTCTCCGGGCTGATCGGTGACGACGTGTTTGCCGTGTTGACGCTG
>NZ_DBIC01000170.1:0-20050 GCF_002296545.1 Herbaspirillum sp. UBA812
GTCCGGCCGCATCCTGATACATGAACTGCGCCACCGGACCGCTCTGCCCCGGCAGCAGCCGGCCACCGATCAGGTCGTACCCCAGCGGTGCCAGCTTGGGGGCGCGCACGTTCACGCCCAGCCGGCGCGACAGCCAGGTCACCAGGGCCTGTTCCTGGTCGGCCCCGACTTCCACCGGCCGCCGCAAGTCGGCACTGAAGACGGTATGGGCCACCGCGGCCTGACGCGCCAGCATCACGGGCGCGGATGCCAGCGTGCGGGCGCGGCCGCCGCCGGTCAGGTCATGCGCCAGCCAGCCGCCCGCAGCCCCCGCCAGCGTGAGCAACAGCATGGCCGCATAACGCCACCAGAACGGTCCATTGGCCGCGACCTCGCCAGCCTCATCGCGGCGGCGGTGCGGTTCGCCCGCCCCGGCCAGCACCGCTGCAGCCAGACGCGGCGGCAGGGGCTCTTCGAGGACCGGGTCGTAATGGGCATGCAAGGCGCGGTTCTGGGCGCGCCAGGCGCGCACGCGGTGCAGATCCCCGGCGTGTGCCGGGTCTTGCTCCAGCCAGGCGGCCATCTCGCTGGCACGCGCCGCCGGCAGCTGGCCGTCGGTGTAAGCGTGCAAATCTTCTTCGGGGAATGCCGGGGTCTTCATTTCACCACCTTCAGGGTCGCACCGGCTTCACCCTGCCCGCCGGGTCCCTCCATCCATTGCCGCAGACGCTCGCGGGCGCGCGACAGGCGGGACATCACGGTCCCGGTCGGAATGCCCAGCGTGGCCGCGACTTCTTCATAACGCATCTCTTCCAGCACCACCAGCAGCAGGACTTCCCGCTGCTCCGCCGGCAGCAGTTGCAGGGCCGCTTCCAGATCCAGTGCCAAGCCGTGTTCGGCCAGCGACGCCGGGGCCGCAGCGTCTGCCGCCTGCTCCAGGTCCACCGTGACCAGCGTCGGCTGACGGCGCTGGTCGGCGTGCAGGTTGTGCATGATGGCAAACAGCCAGGGCCGCATGTCGCTGCCGCGTTGCCAGCTGTCGAGCTTCTGCCAGGCGCGCTCCAGGGTGTCCTGCACCAGATCGTCAGCACTGTCGCGCCCGCCCGTCAGCGCGCGGGCGTACCGCCGCAGGCGCGGCAGGCAGGCGAGCATGGCTTGCTCGTCGGCCTGACGTTCCCGTTGCTGGCGCTGCAGCCTGGCGGTGCGTCCGAACATGGCGGGCCGGAGGGTCTGAAGGACGATCAGGGCTTGACGACGTGCCAGACGTCCTTGAAGTTGTCGCCGGTACGGTCACCCGGCTTCTTGTCGGCCTCGTACAGGTACAGCGGCTTGCCCTGGTAGGCCAGTTGGGCGCTGCCATCGTCGCGCGTCACCGTGGAATACGGCGCGGCCGGCATGCCCATCGGTGCGATCGGCGGCCACAGCTTGGCACAGGGGCCGTTGCAGACGCTCTTGCCGCTGTTGGCGGTGTCCTTGTCGAAGGTGTAGACGGTCATGCCGCTGGCGTCGACCAGGATGCCGTCCATGGTCTTGACACCGGCGCTCTGGGCCGAGGCGGTGAAAGAAACCGAGGCGCAGGCCAGCGCCAGCAGGGAAGTTGCGAGCAGTCTCATGATGTTTCCTTTTCGTGGTCGGGTTGCGCGATGTGCCATACCCATGCCGACGTATACGGAAGGCGGCCCTGCTTTATTCCCGCCGCCACAAAATATTTTTTGCTATCGGCTGACCGTCTCGCGCTGCATGGGTGCCAGCAGCGCCAGCAGGCGGTTCTGGGTGCGGGAGGGGATGCCATTCTTGTCCATGGCCAATTGCAGATCTTCCACCAGGGCATTGAAGTCGGCATTGCTCAGTTTGAGACCCTGGTGCACTTCGCGCATGGGATCGCCGGTGTAGATGCAACCACCGCCGCTGAGCTGGCAGAACTGCTCCACCAGCTTTTCCCTGACGCGCTTGACGTTGGAATTGTCGAAGGTATGCCGGATGCGGGCATCGGCCAGCATGTTGTCCATGAAATCCTGCACCACCCGCTCGATCACGGGCAAGCCGCCCAGTGCGCGAAACAGGCTGTCATCGGGCGTGGCCGGAGCCTGGGCCTGCGCCAGGCCGAGGGCACAGGCCAGGGTCAGTCCGAGCGCGGCTTGCTGCATTCTGAACTTGTTCATCGCGGCTCCCGTGCGCTCAGAAACCGGCCTGCAGCGACAGATAGACGCCGCGTTGCCGCTTGGGGTTGTAGACGGTAATGTCGCCCAGCGCCACGTAGGCCAGGGTCATCGACAGGTTCTTGCTGGGGAACCAGGCCAGGAAGGCATCGTAATAATCCTTCTCATGGTCGGCCGCCAGGTTGCGCGGCTTCATGCGGTATTCCACACCCAGCGCCAGCTTGCGGTTGATCATGTAGGCCGCCGAGAACTCGCCCATGGCCTGGTAGCGGTCGTTGAGATCGCCGCCGAAACCGAGCAGCCCCATCTGGTTGGCCTTGGTCAGCCGCAGCGTGCCGTTGAGCAGCAGGCTCTGCTCCAGCAGCAGCTTGGTGGCCGAGAGGTAATAGTCGATGCCGGCATCACTGGCCGCGCCAAGCTGCTTGACGCTGGTCACCGTGCCCAGCCCGCCGATGCCGTTGTTGTGCTTGAACATGGCACCGACGGCGATCTGCGGCAGCCAGCGGTCCTGATCATAGACGGCGTCACCGGCCAGCTTGAGCTTGATGCCCACGATGTCCTGCGTGATCTTGAGATCGGCCAACGGGGCCAGGCTGCCGTAAAACTCCTGCCTGGCCAGCGACAGTTCCAACCGGTCCAGTATCCCCACGGCCACGCCGTAGGATTTGAGCGTGTAGTCCTGGGTCGACAGATAGGTGTAATGGGCGTTGGCACCATAGCTGTCGCGCGTGCCATAGCCGGTGATCAGTGCCCAGGGCGTCAGACCACCGCCGCCGGCGCCCTCGACCTGGATCACGCCGCCGGTGGCGGTGAGCTTGCCGAGGTCGGGCATCCAGCGTGTCTTGTCCTGATCGGCAGCGGGTTCGGGGGCAGTGGCTGCCGCGCCGGAACTGACGGGGCCCGGCGCGGCGCGCATGGCCTGAGCGGCCTTGCGCTGCTGGGCCTGCATCCAGGCCTCGCGGTCGGCATCGCTGAGCTGCGCCCAACCCGGCGCAGACAGTGTCGCCAGCAACGCGAACGCGCCACTTTTGGTGATTTTCTTCATGCTGCCCCCTGCTCCCCTCTCGGTGATTCTTTGCTGGCGCGACCCCTCGCGCCATCCTTCATATTGCGACGTTTTCCGACTGATCCAGCATCTCCGGCGCCCGCCATTGCTGCAGCCACTCCAGGAAGCGCTCCACCGGCATCGGCTTGCCCATGAAATACCCTTGTCCCTGGTCGCAGCCCATCTGTCGCAGGAGGAACCAGACCTCTTCGCTTTCCACCCCTTCGGCCACCACCCGCAAGCCCAGGTTGTGGCCCAGGTCCACGGTGGAGCGCACGATCTTGGCGTCATCCTGATCCTGCGCCATCTTCATGACGAAGGATTTGTCGATCTTCAGTTCATCCACCGGCAAGCGCTTGAGGTAGGCCAGCGAGGAATAGCCGGTACCGAAGTCATCGATGCTCAGGGCAAAGCCCATGGCGGCCAGGCGGTCCAGCGTGCTCTGGGCGCGCGCCGGATCATCCATGATGGCGCTCTCGGTGATTTCCAGGCAGAGCGCGGCGGGCGTGAGGCGATGGCGTTCGAGGATGGCCCCGAAGGCGTTCGGCAATTCCTGGTCCAGCAGGTCGCGCGTGGAGAGGTTGACCGAGAACTTCAGGCGCAGCCCCTGCGCCTGCAACCGGGCCGACAGCTCCGCCACCTTTTCCATCATCCAGATGGTCAGCATGCGGATGAAACCGGTGGTCTCGGCAAACGGAATGAAGTTATCCGGACCGATGAAGCCCTTCTCCGGATGCACCCAGCGCACCAGCGCTTCGCCGCCGACCACGGCACCCGTGGCCAAGTCCAGCTTGGGTTGGAGATAGAGCATGAATTCGTCGCGTTCCAGCGCACGGCGCAGTTCGGACAGCAGCGACAGGCTTTCCTGGCTGCTCTGGTCGATGGCCGGATCGTAGATCGTCACGCCATTGCCCTTGCGCTTGGCGGTATACATCGCGACCTCGGCCCGGCTGAGCAGAACGTCACTGCTGTCACCGTGGGCCGGATAGCCGGCCACGCCGATGCCGGCCCCCAGGTCCACGGTCTGTTCCTGCAGGGACAAGGGCTGTTCCAGCGCACGCAGGATGTGTGCCGCCTGATCCAGTGCGCCATCGAGATCGACGCCCGGCAGCAGGATGGCAAATTCATCTCCGCCCAGGCGCGCCACCTTGGCCCCCGGATACAGCAGCTGCGCGGCCAGGCGTGCCGCCACCTGGCGCAGCAGGTCGTCCCCGAAGCTGTGGCCGAGCACATCGTTGACCTGCTGGAAGCGGTCCAGGTCCATCATGAGGATGTGGCAGCTGCCTCCCGGCAGCGCCTGCGCCTGGCCGATCGCTTCGCGCAGCAGGTCGCCGAATTGCACCCGGTTGGGCAGGCCGGTCAATTGGTCCTGATACGCCAGCCGGCTGATCTTGAGTTCACGGCTGGCGATTTCCGAGCGCATGGTTTCGAAGGCCGCACCCAGACGGCCGATTTCATCCTGCCGGCGAATGTAGAGCCCTTCGCTGTAATCGCCCTCCCCCAGCCGCTTGGCCACAGTGGCCAGGTCACGCAGGGGACTGGTGATGCGGCGCGCCATCACGGCGCTGGCGACCGCCGCACCGAGCACGCCCAGCACGGTGATGCTGAGCAAGATCAGTTGCAGGCGCTGGTATGGGGCCACCGCCTCGCTTACCGAGCGCTGCAATACGGCCACCGCTTCCTGGCCATTGCTGGCGCGCGCCAGCGGCAGCACGCGGGCACGATACTGGTTGCCATCGATCTGCAGGTCAGTGGCACCAGCCTGGCCCATCTGCGGGCTGCTGGCCTCCTTGGCCATCATTTGCGCTTCTGCCTTGGGCAGGGTCGATACATCGGCCGTCCAGCCCGCGCTGCCACGCTGGCGCACCAGGACGGAGACCTGCAGCTGCGACAGCGCACGCATGTCATTGACCAGGTCGCGGTCCACCGGGAAGCCCATCACCACCCAGGCGATGGTGACCGGAGCCTTGATCGGCACCGCCACGATCTGGAACAGGTTGTCGCCGACCACGGCACTCTCGGCCGCACCATTGCCGTTGCCGGCCTTGCGGATCAGTTCCAGGCTGCTGCGCTGCAGGTCGGTATCGGGATATTCGAGGGTGGACGCGTGGATGAGGCCATCGGTGCCGACCAGCATGCCCATGGTGGCACCGATGCGCGCCCCGTGGTTGGCCAGTACCGAGGCGATGGTGTCGCGGTCATCGGTGCCGATGGCCTGGCGGAAGCCGAAATCGGAGGCCAGCAGACGTGCGCCCTGGGTCAGCTTCTGCGCATTCTGGTCCAGCAGGCGCGTGAAGACGCGCTCGCCAATGATCAGCTCCTCGCTGATGGCGCTGCGCGCATTGCGATCAATGGCGGTTCGGATCGCCACGAAGCCGGCCAGTTGCACCACCACGATGAGGATGATGAACAGCGCGACGATCTTGCTTTCCAGACGGTAAAGACGCACCCCGGCCCCGATTCCTGTTGTTCAGATTGGCGTGATGCCGCCGCTTCAGAGCGGCACCGCCTTGACGTTGAGTTTGATGACGGCCCGGCCGTCTCCCTGTACTTCCAGTGGCTGCTCTACGGCGGCCTGGTTCGGTCCCATGGTGAAATACCAGGCCTTGAGCGTGTAGCGGCCATTGGCGATGCCCTCCAGCTTCACCACGCCGTTACGTTCGCTCACGCCGAAATGCGGAGTGTTGACCACCTGCACGTAGGCCACCATTTCATCGTGGATGTTGCAACCCAATACCACGGTACCGGCCTTGTCGAACACTACCGGACTGCCCGGCACGCCCGAATACAGCTTCAGTTCGAAGGTCTTGGCCGGGGAAAACGAATAGACATGGTGTCGGACGTTGTCATGGTTGGGGAACAGGATCGCTGTCCCGGTCTGCACCACCGTCACCAAGGGAATGAAGGTCTTGTTCTTCTGCTCGATCTCGACCTGGCGCGCCGCCTTGATGGCTCCTCCGCCACCCGCCGGTTCGGCATAGACCACGGCATTGGGCACGGGCTGACCGGCGCTGTCGAGCACCTGCACAGAGACGGCGGCCTGAGCGCTCAGGGCCCACGTTCCTGCCCACAACAGGAAGAGAGCCAGGAGGGGGGCGCGGCGCATGTTCTTTTTCTGCATATCGCTGTCATTGAAAAATAAGGGCAATGAAGATGACCGGCGGCGACCGTGGCAACAGCGCATCCTGCCATCCATCCACGCACTATACGGAAACCCTGAGAGATGGATATCGGGGAGTTTCTGACTTGCTGCCGTGCAATATTTCAGGATCAGCGGCCTTCCCTCCCTCGGTGGCCGCCTCCATTCGCCGTTTTAATCTTCACTCTGACAATTATGCCCGTGAATTTCAATACTGGATGCCCCTCAGCAACCAGATCATTTGATGTCGCTCTACTGACTGCGCGGAGCGGTCAGATAGCCGATCACGGCAGGCAGGATCTCGGTACGCACACTGGCCGGCGAGACACCGCCATAACCAGTCAGCACCACCGCCTTGATGAGCGCCTTCAGCATGCGCTGGACCACGAAGGTCGCCACATCCAGATCGGGGGGCGTGATGGTGGAGCGGTGCTTTTCCAGCACCCGGCGGATGGAATCGAAGAAGCCCTGGCGGATTTCCTGCGAGACCGGCAGGTTGAAGGCCGGAAATTCCTCTTCGAGAATGCGATTGAGTTCCGGCTCCAGCAGGTGTGCCGCCACCAGTGCGTTGATCAGTTTCTCGAAATCGCCCGAGAGCGTACCGGAGGCATCGATGTGCGCCACCACGTCTTCGAACAGCGTGAGCATGCGCGTGCTGTGCCGCTCGCGCAGCGCGAAGATCAGCGCATCCTTGTTGGGGAAATACTGGTACAGCGAACCGACGCTGATGCCGGCCGATTCGGCCACGAGATTGGTATTGGTCTTGGCATAGCCACGCTCGACGAGCACGCGCGACATGGCATCAAGGATGGTATCGACCATCGCCCGGGAACGTGCCTGGCGTGGTTCTTTTCTGGGTTGCAGTTTCATTGGCAGCTTTGGTGAGGAATTCGCCCGCCCCCGACGCGAATTCGCAACGTGAGTGATTGTTCGTATATCGAAGTATAATACGAAAAATGAGTTTTTACTCGCCCGACCCCGTCATGGTACTCGTAAATCCAGGCAAGCGCTGCCTGCCCCATCGGCCCGGTCCTGCGAGTCTTCGCGACTGAAGGCCGTCTGGACGTCGCGGCGCGTATCGCAAAACTCGAAAAACAACTCGTATCGCCAAACATTCTTCGTGGAGAATTCTATGCAACGCATCATCTCGCCCGCCACCCGGCCGCGGGCGAAGGCAGCCTGCGCCGTGCTGGCGGCGCTGATCGGGGCCATCGGCCTGGCGGGCTGTGCCAGCTTCGAGGGCATCGGCAGCGACAAGCAGCTGGCCCAGGCGCGCGACTTCAGTACCGCACGCAGCCTCTCCGATCCCAATCCCGGCGCCCCCAACGGGCAATGGCCGGGCAGCGACTGGGTTCGCCAGTTCGGTGACGCCCAGCTCACCGCATTGATCGAGGACGCTCTCGCCGCCAATCCCGGCCTGCAACAGGCGCGCGCCCGCATCGGTGCGGCGGCCGCACTGGCTGAGTCACGCGGTGCACCGCTGCTGCCAACCGTGAACGCCGAAGCCTCGGTCATCCGCAACCAGTTTTCCAGTACCTCGATCTACCCGCCGCCTTACGGTGGCAACTGGTACAACGAAAAAAAGGCTGGCCTGAACGTCGGCTATGAGCTTGACCTCTGGAACAAGAACCAGTCTGCCCTGGAGCAAGCCATCTCCAGCGAGAAGGCGGCCCAGGCCAGCGAGCAGGAAGCGCGCCTGGCACTCACGGCCTCGATCGTCTCGGTCTACAGCCAGCTGGCGGCGCAATATGCGGTACAGGACATCCTGCAGCGCACGGTACAGCAGCGCAGCAATCTGGAGACCATCACCGCCGACCGCGTCAAGACCGGTCTGGACAGCCAGATCGAACGCAACCAGTCGCGCACCAGCAGTGCCGATGCGCGCGCCCAGCTGGAACAGAATGCCGGCCAGATCGTGCTGCTGCGCCAGCAGCTGGGCGCGCTCAGCGGCAAGGGACCGGACCGCGGCCTGCAACTGGCCCCGCCCGCCATGCAGAACCTCGCCACGCCGGGCCTGCCGGCCGACCTGCCGCTGAACCTGCTGGGCCGCCGTCCTGACATCGTGGCCGCGCGCTGGCAGGTGGAAGCCGCCAGCCGTGGTGTCGATGTCGCCAAGGCGCGTTTCTATCCGGACATCAACCTGAGCGCCATGATCGGTTTCGACAGTCTGGTCGATGCCAATCCCTTCACGGCCGCCAGCAAGAGCATCGCCTTCGGTCCGGCGATCACGCTGCCGATCTTCGAAGGCGGCGCACTGCGGGCCGGGCTCAAGGGCGAATACGCCAACTATGAGCTGGCCGTCGCCACTTACAACAAGACCTTGAACGATGCCTATGCCGATGTCGCGCGCCAGATTGCGGCAATCCACTCCATCGAGCGCCAGCTGCCGATCCGCCGCGAAGCGCTGCAAGCCGCCGAACGTGCCTACGACCTGGCGCGCGAACGCTATCGCCTGGGCCTGGTGTCGCAACTGACGCTGCTGTCCTCGGAAACCGGCGTGCTGGCCCAGCGCCAGTCGCTGGTGGCGCTGGAAGCCCAGCGCCGTGAACAGCAGGTGGCGCTCTACAAGGCTCTGGGCGGCGGTTTCGACGCCCAGCAGGCCGGACTGGCGGCAGCCCCGCCGCCGTCGCGATGAGCCTGCCCCAAGACGACCTGAGCCAATGAACTGAACCCAGCCCGCCACCGGCTTCTCCACCCTGCCGCCGGTGACCGGGACGGCCCCGCTGCTGCGGCGGGGCTGATCGACCGACTACAAAAAGATAGAACGGAGTCCTCCATGAGTGACAGCACCACCCAACAAAACCCGCAAGCCAACAGCAATGGCAACGGCAACGGCAACGGAAATGGCAACGGCAAGCGCAAGCGCCAGCTGATCCTGCTCACGCTGGTCCTGCTGGTGATCGCCATCGCCTGTTTCCTGTACTGGTTCCTGCATGCCCGCTTCTTTGAAGAAACCGATGACGCCTACGTCGGCGGCAACGTCGTGCAGATCTCCGCCCAGGTTGGCGGCACCGTGGTGGCCGTTAAGGCCGACGACACGCAAGTGGTCAAGGCCGGCCAGCCGCTGGTGGCACTCGATGCGGCTGACACCAAGCTGGCACTCGAGCAGGCCCAGGCCGCCCTGGCCCAGGCCGTGCGCCAGACCCGCCAGCTGTTCCTGAACAACGACACGCTGGCCGCCAATGTGGCCGCAGCCGACAGCAACCTGGCCCGTGCCCGGGAAGACCTGCAGCGCCGCCAGGCTGGCCTGTCTTCCGGTGCGGTCTCGCAGGAAGATGTCTCGCACGCGCGGGACGCCGTCAAGAGCGCCGTCGCCGCACTCGACCAGGCCCGCGCTGCTGCAGCCGCCAACCGCGCCCTGACCGACCACACCAGCGTGACCGAGCACCCCAACGTGCTGCAGGCGGCCACCGCCGTGCGCAATGCCTACCTGAACTATGCCCGCGTGAACATCGTGGCACCGGTCTCCGGTTTCGTCTCCAAGCGTTCGGTGCAGGTCGGCCAGCGCATCGCGGCCGGCAATCCGCTCATGGCCATCGTGCCGCTGGAACAGATCTGGATCGACGCCAACTTCAAGGAAAGCCAGTTGCAGCACATCCGCCTGGGGCAGCCGGTGGAAGTGATCGCTGACGTCTACGGTTCCAGCGTGAAGTACAAGGGCACCGTGATCGGCTTCTCGGCCGGGACCGGTGGCGCCTTCTCGCTGCTGCCGGCACAGAACGCCACCGGCAACTGGATCAAGGTGGTGCAGCGCGTACCGGTGCGCATTGCGCTCGATCCGGAACAGGTGCGCGCACATCCGCTGCGCATCGGCCTGTCCACCACCGCCACCGTGGACATCCATGGCGATGGCCGTGCGCTGGAAGCGGTGCCGACCAATTACCAGACCAATGTCTATGACGACCTCGGCAAGCAGGCCGATGCCATCGTCGAGCGCATCATCAGCGACAACGCCAGCGGCCTGCCGCAGGCGCGCAAGAGCAAGGCGGCCGCCGCACCGGTGGCGGTGCCGCACACCTGATGGGGTGCGGCTGTCCTTACCCGACCTTCACCGGACATTGATCAAGCCTTATGGCCACTACTCCCCCCAAACCCTACACGCCGCCACCGCCGCTGACGGGTGCCAACCTGGTGCTGGGCACCTTGTCGGTGTCGCTGGCGGTGTTCATGAACGTGCTGGATTCCTCCATCGCCAACGTCGCCATTCCGACCATCTCGGGCAACCTGGGTGTGTCGGTCGATGAGGGCACCTGGGTCATCACCTCGTTTGCCGCTGCCAACGCCATCTCGATCCCGCTAACCGGATGGCTGACGCAGCGCCTGGGCGCGGTGCGCCTGTTCGTGACCTCGGTGCTGCTGTTCGTGCTGGCCTCCTGGCTGTGCGGCCTGGCACCCACCCTGCCCATCCTGCTGGCCGCGCGCGTGCTGCAAGGCCTGGTGGCCGGCCCCATGGTGCCACTGTCGCAATCGCTGCTGCTGGGGGCCTACCCCAAATCGAAATCCTCCTTCGCCCTGGCGCTATGGGGCATGACGGCGGTGGTGGCACCGGTGGCCGGCCCCGCACTGGGCGGCTGGATCACCGACAGCTACACCTGGCCCTGGATCTTCTACATCAACATCCCGGTGGGCCTGATTGCCGCCGGCGTCACACTGGCCATCTACCGCTCGCGCGA
Source organism: Herbaspirillum sp. UBA812 (assembly GCF_002296545.1). Classification (NCBI taxonomy): domain Bacteria; kingdom Pseudomonadati; phylum Pseudomonadota; class Betaproteobacteria; order Burkholderiales; family Oxalobacteraceae; genus Herbaspirillum; species Herbaspirillum sp. UBA812. The sequence goes on from NZ_DBIC01000170.1 coordinate 10,996, forward strand.
GACGCCGATCCACAAGCTGCCCATCGACAAGATCGGCCTGGCACTGCTGGTGACCTGGGTAGCCGCCTTCCAGATCATGCTCGACAAGGGCAAGGACCTGGACTGGTTCTCCTCGCCCACCATCGTCACGCTGGGCATCATCGCGCTGATCGCCTTTGCCTACTTCGTCGTGTGGGAACTGAACAATGACCATCCGGTGGTGGACCTGCGCCTGTTCGGCCGGCGCAATTTCGCCGGCGGCACCATCGCCATTTCCATCGGCTACGGGGTCTTCTTCGGCAACCTGGTGATCCTGCCCCAATGGCTGCAGCAATACCTGGGCTATCGCTCGATCGACTCGGGGCTGTCGACCGCACCGATCGGCATCTTCGCGGTGATCCTGATGCCGCTCATCGGACGCTTCCTGCCGCTGGTGGATGCGCGCAAGGTGGCCACGGCGTCCTTCATCGGCTTTGCCATCGTGTTCTGGCTGCGCTCGCGCTACAACCTGCAGGTGGATCAGATGACGGTGATCCTGCCCACGCTGCTGCAGGGGATTCCAACGGCCATGTTCTTCGTGCCGCTGACGGTGCTGCTGCTCTCCGGCCTGCCACCGGAACGCATCCCGGCGGCGGCGGGGCTGTCGTCCTTCGTGCGCGTCTTCTGCGGCGCGGTCGGCACCTCCATTTCGACCACGGCCTGGAACAACCGCACCATCATGCACCACGCCCAGCTGACCGAACACGCCACCCCCTACAGCCCCTGGTTGCAGGAGACCGTCAACAACCTCAGCAGCACCTTGGGCCTGAACGCCGAGCAGACCGCAGGCATGCTGGAGCGGACCATCACCTTCCAGGCGGCGATGCTGGGCATCAATGACATCTTCTATGTCTCGGCGGTGATCTTCATCGTCATCATCCCGCTGATCTGGATCATCAAGCCCTCCAAGGGCGGCGCGGGCGCGGCCGAAGCTTCGGCGGCACACTGACCGGGCCGGCCTGTGGCGGCTAACGCAGCCGCGACAGGCCGTGCTGCAGGCGGATGATGTCGATGAGCTTGCGCAAGGCCGGATGCGCATGGCGCCGGCTGCTGTAGTACATGTGAAACGGCTCGCTGGGGGCCGCCCATTCTTCCAGGATGGCTTCCAGCGAGCCTTCATCGATTTCCTTGCTGATCCTTCCCTCCAACAGATAGGCGATACCCACCCCGGCCTTGGCCGCCGCGATGGTGGCCGCCGTATTGTTGATCGTCACCAGGCCCGGCACGCGGATGCGCTGGCGGTGCTTGCCTTTACCGAATTCCCACTGGTAGCTGGAGTTGTCGCCCAGCAGCAATTGCAGGCAGGTGTGCTGCTGCAGGTCTTCCAATGTGAGTGGCCTTCCATGCCGATCCAGATACGCCGGCGAGGCCGCTGCCACCCAGCGATGCGCGCGCGTGAGCGGCGCGGTCACCATGCCCTCAGGCACGTAGTGGCCGTAGCGGATGCCGGCGTCATAGCCTTCGCTGACGATGTCGATGGGCTTGTCATCGACCACGATGGTGAGCTTGACCTTGGGGCATAGCCGTACGAATTCGGGAATGGCCGGTTCGATCAGCAGATGGGCGGCGTCGGCGAAGACGTTGATGCGCAATTCGCCCAGGCTCCCCTCTGCCGAGCTTTCCAGCTGGCCCAGCGCCTGCGCGATCTGCTCGAATCCTTCTTCCAGCCTGGCCGCCAGTTCACTGCCGGCCGCCGTGGGCGAGATCGCGCGGCTGGACCGGTACAGCAATTGGGTCGACAGCCGTTCTTCCAACCGCTTCATGGCATGGCTGGTGGCCGAAGGCGTCAGGCCAAGCTGGATCGCGGCGGCCTTGAAACTGCCGGTGCGCAGGATGGTGACGAAGATCCGCAGATCGGAAAATTCGATATGGTCGAGGAGGGACATGGATGAATTTAAATCACTTCAGGAATGAATCTGGCTCATCTTAAACCAGCCACCCTCGCGCGTGGTGCGCGGTATAACTACGGCTTTTGGAATGCTCAGAAGGAGTACCGGCATGAAATCAAGACGCTTTGGCCGCACGGGTGCGGAAGTTTCCGAAATCGGATTTGGCGCCTGGGCCATTGGCGGCTCGTGGGGTGACGTCTCCTCCCAGGATGCCAAGGCCGCGCTGCACGCCGCACTGGATGCGGGCGTCACCTTCATCGACACGGCCGATGTCTATGGCGATGGCCGCTCCGAGCAGTTGATTGCGCAAGTCCTGAAGGAACGCGGCGGCGCACGTCCGTTCGTGGCCACCAAGGCCGGACGCCGGCTCTCGCCGCATGTGGCCAGCGGCTACAACAACAAGGACAATCTCACCGCCTTCGTCGACCGTTCGCTCAAGAACCTGGAGGTCGATTGCCTGGACCTGGTGCAACTGCACTGCCCGCCTACCGAGGTGTATTACCAGCAGGAAGTGTTCGCGCATATGGATGAGCTGGTGGCGGCCGGCAAGATCCGCCATTACGGCGTCTCGGTGGAGAAGGTGGAAGAAGCCCTCAAGGCCATCGAGTACCCGAACGTAAAATCGGTGCAGATCATCTTCAACATCTTCCGCCAGCGCCCCATCGGGTTGTTCCTGCAGGAGGCGCAGCGCCGCGACATCGCCGTGATCGCCCGCGTGCCGCTGGCCTCGGGCCTGCTGACCGGCAAGATGAATGCGCAGACCACCTTTGCCGCCGACGACCATCGCCAGTTCAACCGCCATGGCGAAGCCTTCGATGTCGGCGAGACCTTCTCGGGCGTGCCATATGAGGTCGCACTGGCCGCCGTGGAAAAGATCCGCGCGCTGCTGCCGCAGGGTGTTCCCATGGCGCAATTCGCGCTGCGGTGGATCCTGATGGAAAGCGGCATCAGCACCGTGATCCCCGGTGCGCGCAACGTCGCGCAGGCGCAGTCCAACAGTGCGGCCAGCGCCCTGCCGCCGATCACGGATGAGGTGATGCAGGCGCTGCGCGAACTCTATCTGCATGACATTGCACCGTACGTGCATCAACGCTGGTAATCTGTGGCCCCTCCCCTTCATGTAACCAATAATAAGCAAGGACACCATGACACCCATCCAGCTCGCCATCGCCGGCGTCGGCAAGATCGTTTATGACCAGCATGCCCCGGCCATTGCCGGCAATGCCGATTTCAAGCTGGTCGCGACCGCCAGCCGCAACCACAGCATCGAGGGCGTGACCGCCTACAAGAGCATGGCCGAGATGCTCGCCTCGGGCACGGCCATCGAGGCCATCTCCCTGTGCATGCCGCCGCAGTACCGCTATGAAGCCGCACGTGAAGCGCTGAGCGCGGGCAAGCACGTGTTCCTGGAAAAGCCGCCAGGTGCCACGCTCTCCGAAGTCGAGTCGCTGAAGAACCTGGCGGCGGACAAAGGCGTGACCCTGTTCGCCAGCTGGCACTCGCGCCATGCGCCGGCGGTGCAGGTGGTCAAGCGCCATCTGCAGGAACATGCGCCGCGCAAGGTCAAGGTGATCTGGCGTGAAGACGTGCGCCACTGGCACCCGGACCAGGAATGGATCTGGCAGCCGGGCGGCCTGGGCGTGTTCGATCCGGGCATCAATGCCTTGTCGATCGTCACCGAGATCCTGCCGCAGGCGATGTTCCTGAAGCAGGCCACGCTGGAAGTGCCATCCAACCGCCAGACGCCGATTGCCGCGCGCCTGGGCTTTACCGATGCCCTGGGCACGGATGTACAAGCGGACTTCGACTGGCGCCAGACGGGTGAACAGACCTGGGACATCGTCATCGAGACCGACAGCACCCGGATCCACCTGAAAAAGGGCGGACATGAACTTTGGATCAACGATGCGCCGTGCGAGCTGCCGGTGGAGGGGGAGTATCCCTCGCTGTATGCACATTTCTGCCAATTGATCCGCAGCGGATCCTCCGATGTGGATGTGGCACCGCTGCGGCATGTGGCCGATGCGTTCATGCTGGGGGAGCATGTTGTTACTGACGCGTTCGTCTGATTACGCGCATGCGGCGTCGAGCTGCATCGATTCAGAAAAATCGGCCCTTTCGGGCCGATTTTTCCACTTTGAAGCGCTGAATCAATCCACTACCCCATCGAAGAAAAATAGCTGCCCCTTCTTGGCCGTCTCCAACAGATAGCCATATCTGGCCTTCTGGAAACTGCCACTTCGACCGATACCGTCGAACTGATTGCTGACGCACAGATATTGCTTACTGTTCTCCCGGATCAAGGACCAGTCTGCGAGCGCAACCTGGATGGCGGGACGCTCCCTTGATCTTGTCTGCGGCAGCTTTACTGCCCGCCTCAGCGGGTAGAGCCTGCCGCGATACAGCAACGCATCGCCGCGCCGCGATTGGGCGCTCCCGATCTCCATGCCACGAAATAATAAATACTCGGCCTGATAACCGGGCTGGTATTCGTCCTGAAGATAAAAAGTCCGGGTTTCAATCGCAGTTCGCGATACCCCATTGCGGGCCGTGCTAGAGAGACAGCTTTTGACGACATCCTCTGAGGGTGCGGCAAGCGCCGTCAACGAGACTAGCCACAACACCATTGGAAGCGGCCTCATTGACTTGCCCCTCCTTGGATGACACCACAAGAAATCCGACTTGTCAGGAAATTCACGGAGTACATCGGCCCTCCTTTGAAAATCGACAAGATAAGGGAGTAGCACCGCAAGACCTATCGCTGCATGACGATTTCCGTACGTCCGGATAAAGGTTCTGATCCGCACAGCCAATGAATCACAGTGAGCGTGCATCAGTTCAAAAGCAATCAGTGCGCCTCGGCAGAGCATGTGACGGATGGCGAAAAAATAAGGGCTGACGACGTTGATCGTCAGCCCTTCATTCCAGCTCAAGCGAGTTCAAGCCATCAAATTGGCGTGATGGAAGCGCAAATGATCTTCCACAAAACTCTCGATGAAGTAATACCCATGGTCATAACCCGCATGCCGACGCAAGGTCAGCGGCTGTGAGGCTTCCTTGCAGGCTGCCTCGAAGCGTTCCGGGTGCAGCTGCTCGATCAGGAATTTGTCTGCCAGCCCCTGATCGATCAGGATCCCCTGCGGGAAAGGCGCATACAGCTTGCGCATCAGTTCGCTGGCGTCATGCGCCTGCCAGCTTTCCCGATCGTCGCCCAGATAGTGACTGAAGGCCTTCTGCCCCCACGGGCAGTGCACCGGCGCGGCGATCGGCGCGAAGGCCGATACCGTGCGGTACAGATCACGATGCCGCAAGGCCAGCGTCAGTGCGCCATGCCCGCCCATGGAATGACCGAAGATGCCCATGCGCTGCGGGTCGGCCGGGAAGTGCTCCAGCACGGCAAGGCGCAAATCCTCGACCACGTAACTTTCCATGCGGTAGCGCTGGCTCCACGGCGTCTGTGTGGCATCCAGGTAGAATCCGGCACCCACGCCAAAGTCCCAGCTGTCGCTTTCACCGGCAATGCCGGCACCGCGCGGGCTGGTGTCGCAACTGACCAGGATCAGCCCCAGCTCGGCCGCCACGCGCTGCGCACCAGCTTTGATCATGAAGGTTTCTTCGGTGCAGGTCAGCCCGGCCAGGTAGAACAGCACGGGCAGCTTGCGGCCGCCCTGCCCGGCCTGCGGCGGCACGAACACCGAAAAGCGCATGTCCAGCCCGATGGCGGGCGAGGCATGGCGATAAAAGCCCTGCACGCCGCCAAAACAGCCGTGCTCGGAGAGAGTCTCCAGCATCGCGCTCTCCTCAGAACTCGACCACGGAGCGGATCGACTCACCGCTCTTCATCAGGTCGAAGCCTTCATTGATGCGCTCCAGCGGCAGCTTGTGCGTGATCAGGTCATCAATGTTGAGCTTGCCTTCCATGTACCAGTCGACGATCTTCGGCACGTCGGTACGGCCACGCGCGCCACCGAAGGCCGAGCCCTTCCAGACGCGGCCGGTCACCAACTGGAACGGTCGCGTCGAGATCTCCTGGCCGGCTGCGGCCACGCCGATGATGATGGACTGGCCCCAGCCCTTGTGGCAGCACTCCAGCGACTGGCGCATGGTGGTGGTGTTGCCGATGCACTCGAAGCTGTAGTCGGCGCCGCCATCGGTCATGCCGATGATGGCATCGACCACGTTGGGCACGTCCTTCGGATTGATGAAGTCGGTCATGCCGAACTTGCGCGCCATGGCTTCACGCGCCGGATTCAGGTCGACGCCGATGATCTTGTTGGCCCCCACCATCTTGGCCGCCTGGATGACGTTCAGGCCAATGCCGCCCAAACCGAACACCACCACGTTGGCACCCGCTTCCACCTTGGCGGTGAACAGCACAGCACCCACGCCGGTGGTCACGCCACAGCCGATGTAGCAGACCTTGTCAAAAGGCGCATCCGAACGAATCTTGGCCAGAGCGATTTCCGGTACGACGATGTAGTTGGAGAAAGTCGAGGTGCCCATGTAGTGGAACAGCGGCTTGCCGTCCAGCGAAAAGCGGCTGGTGGCATCCGGCATCAGGCCACGGCCCTGGGTGGCGCGGATGGCCTGGCACAGGTTGGTCTTCTGCGACAGACAGAACTTGCACTCGCGGCATTCCGGCGTGTACAGGGGGATGACATGGTCATCCTTCTTGAGCGACTTCACGCCCGGGCCGACGTCGACCACCACGCCCGCGCCTTCGTGGCCGAGGATGGCCGGGAAGATGCCTTCCGGGTCGGCGCCCGAGAGCGTGTAATAGTCGGTATGGCAGATGCCGGTGGCCTTGATCTCGACCAGGACTTCGCCGGCCTTGGGGCCGCCGAGTTCGACTTCCTCGATGGTCAAGGGCTTGCCTGCCTGCCATGCTACCGCTGCTCTTGTCTTCATAGGGATGGGTCCTTTGCGTGATGATTGAAGTAAAACTTCCCGACCGACCAACTGGGCCTCGTCAGGAAAATTCAGTAAATCTGGTGGTGCCTGTGAAACTTCCGGCTGGGCGGTATTATCGCATTGCAAACGAAAACGCATCTGCCACGCTTAACACCCTTCATGTTGATGCCAGAACAAGTGAAAATTTCCATCTGACATGAAAATCACGCTGTCGCGTTGCAGCGACGTTGCGCGCAGGATGACAAAGCCCTGAGCTTGCGGTAAGGTTGCTACAAAACAAACGGTGAACGTGGCTGGCGCAGCGGCCATTGATCAGCGCACAACAAGGGCACAAAGCAAGGACAAGCGCCAACAAAGCGCAGCAGGACACGAGGTGGCATACTGACACCTCGCGTATCACGAAGTGGGGGCATCCACGTAATTTTGGCGTAAGCGCGATCACACCGTGTGAACGCGCGCGGCTTGCCGCACTGACAAGGGCTATCCACCATGCCCGTGTCAGCCGCCGCCGTTCCGCTGGCAGGAACGTGCCGATTGCGTGCGAGGGCTGTCGAAACGGTCGTCCGGCATCTTTCCGGGCCAAGGGACGTGCAGCAATCTGCTGCCTAACGACAGGTAATGTGATAGTGGGTCACATGGGAAAACAGAACAAATCGCCAGGACGCCCAGGCTACACCCTGAAGACCTTGCTGCTGTTCGTCGGCTTCGTCGGGTCGTTCATCGTCGTGCAGACCTGGTGGGAAATCCGCCAGGACCGCCAGCTGACCATCGATGCCGAACGCGCCAGCTCGATGGCGGCCGTGCGCAGCGTGCAGGAACACGCTGAACGCATCTTCGGCGAACTCGACAAGTTGCTCTGGTCCGCCGCCGAGCAAATCCACGTGGCCGGCCCCGACCTGCTGGACGACGACCAGGCGCTGTACCGACTGCTGTCGGACACGCAACAGCGGCTGTCCACCGTGATGGTGCTGCGCTACATCGACCGCAACGGCAACACCCGTGCCAGTTCGCTGCGCCCCTTCGACACCACCAGCATCCCCGAAGACCACAAGCTGACCCACGTGGACGGCAATCCGGCCCGGCCCAACCTGTTCGTGGGCCAGCTCATGCGCAGTCGCTACAACCGCGACCTGGTGCTGCCGGTGGCCATGAATCTCTACGACCGCAGCAGCCGCCCCATCGGCCTGCTGGTGGCCGAACTGAAGGCTGCAACCTTCTTCGACTTCTACAAGCGCATCACCAATTTCGAGGCCATCGTCTCGCTGCGCACCGACAGCGGCTCGATGATGCTGCGCTCGCCTTTCGAAGAGCGCTGGCTCAGCGTCAGCCTGGCCGATGCCAAAAGCATGGCACGCATCCGTGCCGGGGCCGAGGAAGGGTCGTTCGAAGAGATCTCGCATCTGACCGGCGAACCGCTCTTGTTCTCCTACAAGCGCCTGGACAAATGGTCATTGGTGGCGGTCTATGCGCGGCGCATGGAAGACGTGCTCTCGCCATGGCGCAGCCGCACCGAAAACCGCATCCTGCTGACCACCGGCATCCTTGGTTTCATCCTCATCGCGCTCATTGCCTTCCTGGTGTACTACCGCTACCAGCGCCGCCTGGATCACGCCCTCTCGAGCAGCGAATACCGCTACCGCAAGCTCTACGAAGAAGGCAGCGATCCCATCGTGCTGATCTCCTCGGAGCTGCGCTACCTCGACTGCAATGCGGCCGCGCTGCGCTTCTTCGGCGTGCCGGACAAGGACCGCATCATCGGCCGCAAGGTCGGCCTGTTTTCTCGCCACAAGGCGCGCCAGCCCGACCAGCCGGACATCGATGAGCTGGTCGGCCGGGTACTCGCGGGGCAACCCCAACAGTTCGAATGGGTAACGGTCCGCCGCAACAAGATCATCCATACCGACGTTACCCTCAACCGCGCCGAATTCGATCGTGGCTATGCGATCTTCGCCATCCTGCGCGATATCAGCGCCCGCAAGCGCGCCGAGTTGCTGCAGAGCGAACAGAACCGGGTGCTGCACATGGTGATGGCCGACGATGACCTGGACGGCATCCTCCACGAGATCATCGGCTTTGCCGATGCGCAGATTCCCTATGGCGCAAGTTGCGTGATGCTGGTCAATGAGCAAGCCTCGCATTTCACTTCCGTGCTGAGCAAGCGCTATCCGCCACGCCTGCTGCGTGCCTTGCAGGGCATGCCGATCCGTCATGGCTGCGGCGTCGGCGCTGAAGCAGCC
>NZ_DBIC01000103.1:0-14764 GCF_002296545.1 Herbaspirillum sp. UBA812
GCGAAGGTGACGATGATGACGCGGTTGGCGTCCACGCCCATCAAACCGGCGATGCGCGGGTTCTCGGCGGTGGCGCGCATGGCGCGGCCCATCTTGGTCTTCTCCACGATCAGCACCAGGCCGATCATCGCGGCCAGGGCCAGGATGAGCAGCATGATCTGGGTCGGCGAGATCAGGGCACCGGCGATGTTGACCGGGGTCGAGGGCATGATCTGCGGGAACGGCAGCGGGCTGCGGCCCCAGATCATCATGGCGAAGGTCTGCAGCAGGATTGACACGCCGATGGCGGTGATCAGCGGCGCCAGACGCGGCGCGTTGCGCAGCGGACGGTAAGCGATGCGTTCGATCAGCAGGCTGACGATCACGCACACCGGAATGGCACCGACGATGGCAATGATCAGCTTGACGATGCCCGGCAGGTCAGGAGCGACCTGCTGCACCAATTTGAGGATCGACAGGCCGACCATGGCGCCCACCATCAAGATGTCGCCGTGGGCAAAGTTGATCAGGTTCAGCACCCCGTACACCATGGTGTAGCCCAGGGCGATCAGTGCGTACATGCTGCCTAGCACCAATCCGTTGATGATCTGCTGGATGAAAATGTCCATGAAACGGTGTCTCCTTCAGGAGGATGATTGTTGTGAAACGTCAGGAAACTGCAAGGAAACCGCAAACGCACGGACGTTCGCGAAAAAAGCGTAAATTATTTATCAAATTAAGCGCGCATGCACGCGCAATTTTCAGATCCCCAGTGTGGTGCGCATCACGCGCGCTGCCGCCAGGTCCCACGCAGCCTGGCCCACGGTCTTGAACACCGGCAGCGCCCCCGCGCTGTCGAGCGTGTTCACCGCCGTCTTGCCGGCCAGCACATCGCCGATGCCGACCACGCCCGCCCAGTCCACCTTGGCCTGGATCAGGTCGCCTGCTTCGTGATGCGCGCCGGCCAGGTCATCGACCACGATGCGGCGTGCATGCAGCAGGCTGGCCGGGAACTCCACCATGTCCGGCTTGAAGGCGCCGAGGCCGATGGCCAGCGTATCGGCCGCGATCTGCTCGGGAATGACGGCCACGCGTGACGTGGTCAAGGCAATCACCACATCGGTGCGCGGTAAGTCCTGTTGCAACATCTGTGCCGGGAGCGGACTGGCCACCACTTGCGGATGGCGTTCGCTGATGGCCTGGCAGAAGGCCTGGGTACGCGCGAGATCGCGTGCGGCGACCCAGAACTGACGCACACCATACACTTCGGCCAGGGCATCGGCATGCGCCGCCGCCTGCGCGCCGGTGCCGATCAGCAGCGCCGATTGCGGCGTGCGCGGCAACAGCGTACGAATGCCAAGGAGGCTCATGGCTGCAGTGCGGCGCGCCGTGGCGGTGGGGCCATCCATCAGGGCCAGGCGTCGGCCGGTGCCGGTCTCGAAGGCAATCAACTCACCCTGGATCGCCGGCAACTGATGGCGGGCGTTGTCGCCATGCACGGTGATGAGCTTGGTCACCGAGATATCCTCGGCAATGGCGGGCATGCCCAGCAAGACGCTGTTGGCATCGATGGGAACCACCTGGCGCTCTGGTGCGCGGATGGCACCGCTGGCCAGTTCCTGCGCGGCGCGTGCGAGGGCATCGACCAGTGCGGAATACGGCAGTGCCTGCGCGGTCTGGAGGGAGTCGAGGATGTGCATGGGAATCCTGTGGGAGAAGTCAGCGCAGGAAGAAACCGGTCGGGAAGGGATCGGACTCTTCCAGCACCCACTGGTTGGTACTCATGATGTGGGCATGGCCGCTCACCTCGGTGAGCGCGCCATCGAAGTCGCCCACCTTGGTGGCAGCAGTCACGCGCACGCCGAAGTTGCTGCCGACGATGCTGCCGTTGACGTAGTTCTGGTTCAGCGCCAATTGTCCGCGCAGGAACAGCTGGGCGGCGCGGCCCGAGGTACCGGTGCCGGTGGGCGAGCGGTCCACTTCGCGGTCAGCGAAGATGCAGACGTTGGACTGGTCCGCGCCGGGGAAATTGGGTTCGCTGTCGATGATGGTGCCGTACAGCGTATTGAGGCCCGGCTCCAGCGGATGCGCGATGGCGACCTTGGCCATGACGGCGGCCTTGGTCTCGGCACCCAGCTGGATCAGCTGGCGCACCAGTTCAGGCTTGACGGTGAGGCCGGCCTGCGCCGCGTTGATGTAGTAGTAGAAGGCACCACCGAAGACGATGTCACCGGTGATCTTGCCAAACCCGGGCGTCTCGACTTCGACGTCGCGGCGATAGATGAAGGCGGGTACGTTGTTGAAGCTGACCTTGCCGGCGCGCACGCCATCCCACTCGACGAAGGCTTCGATGAAGCCGGCCGGGGCATCAAAGCAGATGCGGGTCTGCGGCTGGGTGCGTTCGACGTAGCCCATCTCGACCAATACCTTGCCGAGGGCGATGATGCCGTGGCCGCACATGTCGCTGTAGCCTTCGTTGTGGATGAAGATGACGCCGAAGTCGGCACCGGCCGTGACCGGGGGCAGCAGATAGACACCATACATGTCGGCATGGCCGCGCGGCTCGTTCATCAGGAAGCGACGCAGGTCGTCGCGATGTTCGCGCAGCCAGGCGCGCTGTTCCAGGATGGTGCCGGCCGGGATCTTGGGCAGGCCCGAGACCACGATGCGCAACGGCTCACCGCCGGTGTGGGCATCGATGGTCTGGACGGTACGGGTATAGCTGAGCATGGTCTTCCTTCCGGGTATGCTGCGGGTCCGCCTGGGCAGAGGGTAACACTGCGGACCGGACATGGGCCCTGCAAGCGGGTACGGCAAGCCGCTCCCGGCCGGTCGGAACCGGCGGGAAGCGGGACACTGCAATGTGGAGCTGGGATCAGGGCCTGGCGCGCCACCCGCGACTGCGGGCGGCAGGATCAGGCCGGGGAAGGACCGATCAGTAGCTGGTCAGGGGAACCGGCAGACCATCCTTGAAGCGATAGACCGTCACGGGCGATTGCTTCAGGTCGTGATTGGCGTCGAAGTCGTACTGGCCGGCCACGCCCTTGTAGCTGATCTTGGCCATGGCCGGACCGAAGGCTTTCGGATCGACCGAATTAGCCTGCTTCATGGCTTGCGCGATCAGCATCATGCCATCGTAGAACGAGACTGCATAGGTTTCAGCAGGACGGCTGTACTTCTTCTGGTAGTCGTCAGCGAAGACCTTGCCATCCTTGGCCTTGTCCAGCATGGTGCCGCCCTGGGTGCAGTAGACGGTTTCACCGATGGCATCGCCACCCAGGCGACCCATTTCCGGCGAACAGATGCCGTCGCCGCCCATCAGGGGCACGTCGATGCCCAGCTGCTTCATCTGGCGCTTGATCGGGCCGCCTTGGGGAGCATAGCCGCCCAGGAACACGGCGTCGGGCTTCTTGCCCTTGATGGAGGTCAGGATGGCGGTGAAGTCGGTGGCCTTGTCGTTGGTGAAGTCCTTGCTGATGACTTCGATGCCGTTGGCCTTGGCGACCTTGGCGAATTCCTCGGCCAGGCCCTGGCCGTAGGCGGTGCGGTCATCGATGACGGCCACGCGCTTCAACTTCAGTTCCTTGGCTGCGTACAGGGCCATCTTGCCGCCCAGCTGGCTGTCGCTGGCAGCCACGCGGAACAGGGTGGCAAAACCTTGCTGGGTGATCTTGGGGTTGGAGGCCACGGTGGCCACCACGATGCCGGCATCGTTGTAGACGCGCGAGGCAGGAATGGTCACGCCCGAGTTGTAGGGACCGACGATGGCCTTGACGCCCTGGTCAGCCAGCTTCTGTGCCACGGCCACGCCTTGCTTGGGGTCGGCCTGGTCATCTTCTGCCAGGACTTCGAACTTGATCTTCTTGCCGCCCACGGTGATGGGTTGCGCATTCAGACGCTCGACGGCCATCATCAGGCCGCCCTGGTTGTCCTTGCCGGCCGATGCCTGGGGACCGGTCAACGGGCTGGAGAAACCGATCTTGACGACCTGGGTTTCCTGCGCCATGGCGAAAGCAGGGATCAGCGCCAGCGAGGCGGCGATGATGTTGAGTCCGGAGACGCGCTTGAACATGGGGTGTTTCCTCTCTTCTAGAAAGTCAGACTGCGGTGGGTGATTGCATTGAAAACGCCGGAAAAGCAGGATTTGCGCCATCCCCCGCCTCGTGGGCAGGAGCGGAGCATTCCGTTGATGCCGGGCCGACCGCGTCAGGCCGGTTTTCACCGCCGCGCGCAGGCTGGACCTGGCAAACAAAACTCGTCAAATCTGTTGTCGAGATACTGCTGTGATCCGCGCAGAAACGAGGTGAACTTCGCTTCATGCCCGCATTACGTTATGTTTTTTATGAGGGAGGATTCTATTGACTCTTCCTTGATATTAGGCCCGCTTATTCCCCTTATAATCGGAATAAAATTTTCTCTATATATTTTTAACTGAATAAAGTTCAGAAACCATGGCCGGACTCGACAAGATCAGCAAGAAAATTCTGGCGGAGCTGCAAAACGACGGCCGCATCAGCAACGTCGACCTCGCCGGCCGTGTGAACCTGTCGCCGGCCGCTTGCCTGGAGCGGGTTCGCAAGCTGCAGGAAGCCGGCTATATCCTGGGTTATGCGGCGCAGCTGAATCCGGAATTGCTGGATGTCTCCCTGCTGGTCTTCATCGAGGTGGTGCTGGACCGCACCACGCCGGATGTCTTTGCCGAATTCAAGAAGAGCGTGCAGAGCATCCCCGAGATCATGGAATGCCACATGGTGGCCGGCGGCTTCGATTACCTGGTCAAGTCGCGGGTCAAGGACATGAACGCCTACCGTGAATTCCTGGGCAAGTCGCTGCTGCAATTGAAGGGTGTGCGCGAGACCCACACTTATGCGGTGATGGAAGAAGTGAAGAACACCATCCGCCTGCCTATCCGCTGATCCCCACGGCATGCGCGGGATCGTTCCCCGCCACTGCCTGCCCCTGCTCCAGCCTGCCCTTGCGCCGGTACGCCCCCGGCCCCATTCCGCTGAACTTCTTGAATACCCGGTTGAACGCTGCTTCGGACTGATACCCCACAGCTTCGCCGATCTGGGCCGTGCCCATTTTGCTGTAGCTCAATAGCTGCGCGGCACGCGCCATGCGCAATTGCTGCAGGAGTTCGCCTGGCGTAGTGCCGCCGACCTCCTGGAAGCGCCGCACGAAGGTCGCGCGCGACATGTGGCACAGCGCTGCCAGCCGAGGCAGCGTCCAGTCCTGCTGCGGGGCATCCAGCATGGCCTGCATCGCATGTTGCAGGCCGGGATGGGCCAGCAGCGCCAGCAAACCCGGCTCCGGTCCGCCCTGGGCCAGCCAGGCGCGCAGGGCCAGTCCGAACAGCGCCGCCGCCAGCCCGGCCACCACCGCCTGCGCGCCGGCGCGCAATTCTCCGCGGCCATCGGCGCCCCCGCACTCGTTGCGCAGCAGGGTGGCCAGGGTGTGCAGGCCATCCCCTTGCGGCAGCTGCTGGCCCCGCACCAGCAAGACTTCCGGCAGCGCCTGCACCAGGGCGTTGGAGTGCGGGGCATCGAAATGGAACTGCCCGCAGAGGAAATCCGACAGGGGCTGCGCGCCGCCGGCATCCTCATCATTCACATTCAGTTGCACCGGCGCTGCAGTCACGCCCGGGCGCGCCGCGATGGCTTCGCCGACGGGCGCGATGAAGAGATCATGCGCTGCGCCCCGGGTCAGCACCACCAGATCGCCAGCCTCCAGCAGCAGAGGTTCCCCTTCCGCCAACTGCAGTTGTGCCCTGCCCTCCAGGATGAAGTGATAAGGCGCCACACCCGCCGGCAAGGCGACGTGCGGCAGGTTCCACGGCTGGCCGAAACGGCAGCGGATATCCAGCGCGGCACGCACCGGATGCAGGGAAAGGAGGCGGCTGAGGGCATCCATCATTTTCCTTGGTTGAGCTTTTTGAGCAATTTTATGTCATTTCCAGGCATTCATAATTCCAATCTGTAAGCCTACAGTACCTCCATGCGCAATACGGACCAGCGGCAACCCTGCCCCGGCCAAGGCGCTGACCTTCACCAAGGAGAAATATCATGTCCCGTTTGAACACTGCCCCCATCAGCGAAGCCAGCGGCCAGGCCGCTCAACTGTTTGCCGCCATCAAGTCTGCAGTCGGCATGGTGCCCAATGCCTACGCCGGCATCGGCAGCCTGAGCCCGGTAGCGCTGGAGTCCGCCCTGCACCTGGATGGCGCCCTGCGCAAGAGCAGCCTGTCGGCCAAGGAAATCGAAGCCATCAAGCTGGCCGTGAGCGAACAGTCCGGTTGCGATTACTGCCTGGCCGCTCACTCGCTCATGGGCAAGAAGGTCGGCCTCTCCGCCCAGGCCATCGACGGTGTGCGCCATGACCGCCCCTCGGGCGATGACCGCCTGGATGTGCTGGCCGACTTCGCGCGCCGCCTGGTCGCTACCCGTGGCACCGTTCCCGCCGATGTGGTCGAACGCGTGCGGGCCGTCTACAGCGATGCCCAGATCGTCGATACGCTGCTGGCCGTCACTGCAATTACCTTCACCAATCTGTTCAATCGTGTGAACGATACTGTTCTGGATTTCCCGCCGGCACCGTAATCGGCCAGTAAAAAATCCGGAAAATTGACTCATTGCTTCATACGCGCCATACAGGCGAAAAAAAGCCCGGCAGCCTCCTTGCGGAGACGGCCGGGCAAGCTGCGCTGGCGGGAGGCGCAGTCTCCCGCCGGCACCCGATGACGCCGCTGCCCGGGGCAGCTGGCGTTTCATTCATATCGGTCAAAAGGCGGTGCGTACCCCCACGATGAAGTTGCGGCCACCCAGCGGCACCGTCTCGCGCAGCACCGAGGTGGACAAACGGATGTCCTGGTTCAGCAGGTTGCGGGCCAGTGCGAACCAGGTCAGCTTCACGCCGTTGAGGCGCTGGGTATAGGACAGGTTGGCGTCCAGCTGGGTGTAGGACGGGGTTTCGTAGGTTTCGAAGGACGCCAGGCGATCCTGCTTCTGCGCGCGCAAGACCTTCACGCCGCTGGCCCAGGGGCCGGTCTTGTAGCCCAGCTCGATGCCGTAGCGGGTGGACGGTTGCAGGGGCAGGTTGCCGAGATTGTCGAGCGTGCCGCGCGAGGTATCGGCAAAGACCCGGCCGGAGACGCCTTCGCCGTTCCAGTTGTAGGTGACCTCGGCTTCCACGCCGCGGATGGTGGCATCGCCCTGCGACCAGAAGCGCTGGGTGAATTCGCCATTGGGATCGGCCGCACCGGTATCGTCCACCTGGCCGTTGGTACGGCCGTAGATATAGTTGTTGACCTTGTTGCGGAACACATTGCCCTTCCAGCGCACCAGTCCTTCGGTCTTCTGCAGGCTCAACTCGATGTTGTGTGACGTTTCCTTCTTCAGCTGGTTGTCGCCGATGTCGTAGGTGGAGGTCGATTCATGCGGGCCGTTGGAGTACAGCTCTTCCACCGTCGGCGCACGCTGGGCGAAGGAATAGGTCAGGCCCAGGCCGTATCCGGGCTGGAAGGTCCACAGGCCGCCGGTAGACCAGGAGATCAGGCTGAAATCGCGTCCCGGCAGGCCGCTGCCGCTGTCCGGACGGCGGCTCACGCTCTCGGCGCGCAAGCCGGCACTGGCCAGTACCTGGCCGAACTGCCGCTCTTCCACCAGGAAGCCGGCAAAGGACGTCGAACGCGTGGGCGGAGTCAGCTCGGAGACACCGGTATCGGGCGTGAGGGCCGAGTAGTTGCTCTGCTCGGTCTGCACGCCGAAGGTGCCGTGCCAGCCGGCCAGCGGCGCGTGCGTCAGTTCCCAGCGGGTCTGCAGGGCGCGGTTGGAGAAGACCGTGTTGGGCGTGCCATCCTGCGCCTTCTCGATGTGGGTGTAGTCGGTGTACCCCATGCGGAAGCGGAATTTCTCGATGCCGGCGAAGGGATGATTGACGACGGTATCGAGGTCGTAGCGATTCTGGTGCAGGTCGATGAAGGATTTTTCATCGGTCGGGATGCCGTAGTGGTCGTCCAGGGTCGCCACCGACAGGCCGACGTAACCCCAGTTGGTCACATAGGAAATGCCGCCACCCAGGCTGGTCTCGTGGGTGAAGGAATTGGGCAGGCGGCCCGACGCGCTGCTGCTGTCGCCCTGACGGGCGTTACCGGGGATCTTGTAATTGTCGGTATCGCGGTAGTTGCCGTCCAGGTGCAGGCCGATCTGGCCGGCCGAGGTATCCAGCGAGAAAGACGTGTTCTTTTCGCCATCGACAGTGCCGTAGCGGCCTTCGACGGTGCCGGTGGGCTTGCCGACCAGCTCGGTGGGGATACGGTCATTGACCACGTTGACCAGGCCGCCGATGGCACCCGAGCCATACAGCAGCGCGGCCGGACCGCGCAGGATTTCGATCTGGCGGGCAGTAGCGGCTTCGGTGGCGACCGCATGGTCGTTGGAGACGGTGGAGACGTCGGAGACGCCCATGCCGTTCTGCAGGATCATCACGCGCGGACCTTCCATGCCGCGGATGATGGGACGCGAAGCGCCGGCACCGAAGGCGCTGGCGGACACGCCCAGTTCACCCGAAAGCGTGTCGCCCAGCGAGTTGCCGAGCTTGTTGCGCAGTTCGTCACCGGCGATGACCTTGGCGGGCGTGAGGACTTGTACATCCTCCTGAGAGGCGAAGGGGGTGGCAGTGACGACGATGGGTTGCAGCGCCGGTTGGGCGGCGGTTGCAGGGGTCGCGGCGGTTGCAGGGGTCGCGGTGGTGTCAGCCGTCTGGGCCGAAGCCGAAACGGACCAGGCCGCCAGGGCCGAGAAGACGGCCGAGGCGATGCGTTGGCGTTGAAGAGCCATGTGAATTCCTTGTTATGCGCGAAGCGCCGCCCGCCTTGTCGTGAGGGTGGATGGGGCGGCGCGGATACACCGGCCGTCGGCACGCGATCGCACGCAGCGGCGGCGTCAGGACGACGCCGCGCCACGCACGGATGCGCGAGCGACAACCGGTAACCAGTAATGCGGGTCTTGCAGGGAGAAGGAATTCAGCGCGGCGGGGCGCGCGAGGAGAAATGGCAGTTCAGCGGCGCGTCCCAGGACGCGAAGGCCAGCCACAGGGCCAGCACGCGCACCGGCGGCAGCAACGGAAGGGGAGGAAAATCGACATGCACACCGGCCGACAAGGCAGCGGCGTCATAGGCCACGCAGGAGTGGTGCAGGCCATGGGCGTGGTGGTGATGGGCATCATGCCCGTCGGCGGCAGCGAGTTCGGCGTGCGCCTCCTCGCCCTCGTCGAACAGGGCTTCGCTGATCAGCGAATGGACCGTCCCCGGTGCCCAGCCGGCGTGCGCAATACCGTGCACGAAACCCAGCATCTGCGCGAACAGCAGCGACATCGCCAGCAGGGCGATGACGGTGGAGCTTCGCAGGGCGCGCAGACGGTGCATGAGGCGGGACCAGGTTGGAAACGACAGCGGCACTGCGCCTGCGCACCGCATGGCGCAGGCGTCATCGTGCGAGGCGAGGATCAGTCGCCGTAGAGTTTCTGCTTCAGTTCGCGGCGTTGCTGGGCTTCCAGCGACAGGGTCGCGGTCGGACGCGCCAGCAGGCGCGGGATGCCGATCGGTTCGCCCGTTTCTTCACACCAGCCGTACTCGCCATTGTCGATGGAGACGATGGATTGCTGCACCTTCTTGAGCAGCTTGCGCTCGCGGTCGCGGGTGCGCAGTTCCAGCGCGTGTTCTTCCTCGATGGTGGCGCGGTCAGCCGGGTCCGGCACCAGCACGGTTTCGCGCAGGTGTTCGGTGGTTTCATCCGCGTTCTTGAGCAGATCCTTTTCCAGCTGCTGGAGACGGGCCTTGAAGAAAGCAAGCTGCGCTTCGTTCATGTAGTCCTTCTCGTCCATCTTGAGGATTTGTTCCTCGGTCAGCAACTGCGCTGCAGGGGTAGTTTTGGGAGTCTTGGTTGCCACTTCGCTTACTTTCAATACTACGGGTTTTTCAACTATATCCATTCCCGGCTGATGCACGGCTGCCGGAACAGGTCGCTTGTGAATCCACTTCCCTTGCCGCGTTGGCACCTCTTCGATTGACGTTGACGCGATCAGTGCGCAGGTCCGGGCCGTCAGGACCGGGGCGCGCTGCCGATGGCGTACGCTTTTTCGCGGTCAAGGATTGTACACCAACGATTCCGTATGCCAAGCCTTTGGCGCGGCGGCCCGCTGGCCATCTCCTCGGGCGGCGTTCCGGTTCATGGAGCGGTTCATGACTTCCCCTGTGACGGGCTAGGCGGGGCGGGCTGATCGCGCTTGTGAATTGTCGTCGTTCGGAACATCAGCCTGGCGCATGCTGCATGCTATTTGCATTGCAACATCCATCCGTGTTTATACCAGAAGAACGGGGGCCGATGGAAGCGCCGATGCATGCCATCGGCCGCGCCCGCGTCTATCCGTGCCGCCGGGCACACACCGGGCACTGGCGGTCGCGGCCGATGCCGATGCTGGTCCATTGCATCTCGCGGGCGTCCAGGATCAGGAGGCGTCCGGCCAGCGAGCGGCCGATACCGGCCACCAGCTTGATGGCCTCGGCCGCCTGCATGGTGCCGATGATGCCGACCAGGGGCGAGAACACGCCCATGGTGGAACACTGCACTTCCTCGAACTCGCGCTCGGGTGGAAACAGGCAGGCATAGCAGGGGCTGGCGTCCTGGCGCGGGTCGAATACGCTGACCTGGCCATCAAAGCGGATCGCTGCCCCCGAGACCAGCGGCACCCCGGCCGCCACGCAGGCGCGATTGACGGCATGGCGGGTAGCGAAGTTGTCGCTGCAGTCCAGCACCACATCGGCCGCCGCCACCAGCGCCTGCAGGCGCTCCCCGTCCACCCGCTCGGCCAGCGCCGTGACCTGTACGCCGGGGTTGATCTGCTGCAAGGCTTCGCGCCCGGACGCTACCTTGGGCTGGCCCACGCGCGCGGTGGTGTGCATGATCTGGCGCTGCAGGTTGGTCAGATCGACGGTGTCATGATCCACCAGGGTGATGTGGCCCACCCCGGCCGACGCCAGGTACATGGCCGCCGGCGAGCCCAGGCCACCGGCACCGATCACCAGCGCATGGCCTTGCAGCAGGCGGGTCTGGCCTTCGATGTCGATCTCGTCGAGCAGGATGTGGCGCGAGTAGCGCAGCAGCTGTTGGTCATCCATCGTCATATCCGACATGGTTGAGATGAAAAAAAGGGCCGCTGGCAAGTGCTAGCGGCCCGATGTGCCTGCCCGCAGGCGGCGTATTACTTGGTGGTATCGATCTTCTCGGCGGGCGCCTTGTTGTCCTTGCGCTCGTCCTTCACCGGGGTGTCGTTCTTGCCTTCTTCATTGCGCACTTCCGGCTTGGCGTTGGAAACCTTCACCGGCAGGCCCTTCAACTGGTTCAGGGCCTGGGTCAGCTGGAAGTCGTCCTTGCTGCCGAAGTCCAGCGGCTTGCGCTTCTTCTCGGCGGCAATCAGGCGCTCTTCGGACTGCTCATCCATGGCCTTGGCCTTGACCTCGGCGGACTTGTCGGTGTCGTTGGTCAGGTGCTTGGAGAGATCGGCTTCACGCAGGCGCAGGCCATTCAGGCCGTCGCCATCCGGATATTCGTCCACCATGATGTCCGGCACGATGCCACGCGCCTGGATGGAACGGCCCTTGGGCGTGTAGTAACGGGCGGTGGTCAGCTTGACGGCGGTGTTCTTCTCCGGCGGCAGCGCGATCACCGATTGCACCGAACCCTTGCCGAAGGACTGCGTACCCATGATGGTGGCGCGCTTGTAATCCTGCAGGGCACCGGCCACGATTTCGGAAGCCGAGGCCGAGCCGCTGTTGATCAGTACCACCATCGGCACCTTCTTGATGGCATCCGGCAGGCGCGACAGGGGATCAGACAGCGGGTTGGCGGCGTAATACTCGCGCTTGGCGTAGAAGGTCTGCTTGGAGCTCGGGAGCTGGCCATTGGTGGAGACCACCACCGAATCCTTGGGGAGGAAGGCCGCCGCCACGCCGATGGCGCCCGGCAGCACGCCGCCCGGGTCATTGCGCAGGTCCAGCACGATGCCCTTCAGGTTGGGTTCCTGGGCGTAGATGGCGGCCAGCTTCTTGGACATGTCGTCCACCGTCGGTTCCTGGAACTGGGTCACGCGCAGCCAGGCGTAGCCGGGTTCCACCACCTTGGACTTGACGCTCTGCACGCGGATCTCCTGACGGGTGATGGTCAGGATGATGGGCTTGTCTTCTTCCTTGCGGGCGATGGTCAGCGTGATCTTGGTGTTGGGTTCGCCGCGCATCTTCTTGACGGCTTCATCCAGGGTCAGGCCCTTGACCGGGGTGCTGTCCAGGCGGGTGATCAGGTCACCGGCCTTGATCCCGGCGCGGAAGGCCGGCGAATCCTCGATGGGGGAGATGACCTTGACGTAGCCATCTTCCATGCCGACCTCGATGCCCAGGCCCACGAACTTGCCCATGGTGCCTTCGCGCAGCTCCTTGTAGGCCTTCTTGTCAAGATAGGCGGAGTGCGGGTCGAGCGAAGCGACCATGCCGGAAATGGCTTCGGTCAGCAGCTTCTTGTCATCGACCTGTTCCACATAATCTGACTTGATGAGACCGAACACGTCGGCCATCTGGCGCAGCTCCTCCAGGGGCAGCGACGCCGTTGCGTTCTTTTGCGCGATGGCGTCGAACTGAATCATCGCAGTGGCACCTGCCACCATGCCCAACCCGATCAAACCGATATTCTTGAGTTTGCTGCCCATGTTTCACCTAGAAGTTACCCACCCCTGTGGGTCGAATGCGCGGCCTTGATACCGCATTTCAAAGTATAAACCCGATTGCTCATTGCCGCCGCTGTTGCCTGCAGTGGCAATGGTTTCCCCGGTCTTGACCAGGTCACCGGCGCGTTTCAATACCGACTGGTTGTTGCCGTAAATCGTCATGTACTGGTTGCCGTGATCGACGATGATCAGGTTGCCGAAACCGCGCAACCAGTCCGCGAAGACCACGCGTCCTGCTGCCACTGCCCGCACTTCCGCGCCTTCCTGGGCGCGCAGGAACAGGCCCCGGCTGGTCGGTCCGTCGCCGCGGCGGCTGCCGAATTTCGATACCAGCTCGCCCCTGACCGGCAGATGCAATTGTCCGCGCAGGCTGGCAAAGGGCTTGCCGAAATTGTCCGCCTGCGGCTCGGGCAGCGTGTCATTGCGGCCCAAGGAAGCCTGTTGCGGCGGCTCGTCATCATCGATGGCGTCGGCCGGATCGGGCATCTTCGGCGCCGGCTTGCCTTCCTTGGCGGCCCTGGCCGCTTCGGCGGCGCGCTTCTCGGCGCGGGCACGCTGTTCAGCCAAACGCTTCTCGCGTTCGGCCTTGGCTTTGGCCAATTGTTCCTGGCGACGTTTCTCGCGGGCCTCGGCTTCGGCCTTTTTCTGCTGCTCGATGATCTGCGCCAGCTTGTCCACCAGGCTGGAGAGGCGCTGCTGATCCTGCTCGATGCGGCCGGCTTCCTGGCGCTGGGCGTTGAGTTTGGTGGAAAGCTGCGAAAGCAAGGTCTGGCGGCGGCCCTTCTCGCGTTCCAGTACCTTCTTCTGTTCCTGTTCTTCCTGGGCGATTTCATCCAGTTCGAACTTGGCATTCTGGGTGTCGGCCTTGTTGGCGCGGATCGCCTGCTGGTTGGCACGCAGGGTTTCAATCAGCTTGGCCTGGGCTTGCGAGACATAGCCCATGTACTGCAGCTCGCGATTGATGCGATTGGGATTGTCGCCGGAGAGCAGCAGCTTGATGCGGTCCTCGTTGCCGGCCACATATTGCTCGCGCAGCAGCTTGGACAGCTGCGCCTGCTGGGCGTTGACCAGCGCGGTCAGTTCGTTCAACTGCTTGACCAGCTGCGCCAGGCGCGCTTCGGTAGCCTGCTGCTCCTGCGCCAGATCGCGCAGCGAACGATTGGCTTTGGAGATCGCCTGTTCGGAAGCGGCCAGGGCATCGGCGGCATTGTCCTTGGCCGTCTCGGTCTGGTCGATATCGCGCTTGAGCGTAGTCAGGCGCTGTTGCAGGTCGGCCTGTTCCTTTTCAGCGGCCTGCTTCTGCCGGGTCCGCTCGGTGATCGGCTGCGCCTGCACCGCTGCACACAGCAGCAGACCGCAAGCCATCGTCGCCAGCAAGCGAAAGACTCCCCGCGGCGCGCCCGACAGAAGGGCGGAGCGCGCCGGTGGAATGCACTTTCCGGAAAGGGACGCCGCCTGTGCGGCGGGCGTCTTGCTGGAGCAACGCAGTTTTATTTCGACTTCCCTTGATTGGCCACGGCCTTGAGCGCTGCTTCGATGGCGGACTGGTCGCCCAGGTAGTAGCTCTTGATCGGCTTGAGGTCGGCGTCCAGTTCATAGACCAGCGGCTGGCCGTTGGGGATGTTCAGGCCGACGATGTCGTTGTCGCTGATGCCGTCCAGGTACTTGATCAGGGCGCGCAGGCTGTTGCCGTGGGCCGAGATGATGATCTGCTTGCCAGCGCGGATGGCCGGGGCGATGGAGTCATTCCAAGCCGGCAGCACACGCGCCACGGTGTCCTTCAGGCATTCGGTCAGCGGCACCTGCTCGCGCGAGAGGCCGGCGTAGCGGGCGTCGCCGAAGGCATCGCGCTCTTCGCCCGGGGTCAGCGGGTTGGGCGGGGTATCGTAGCTGCGGCGCCAGACCAGCACCTGCTCGTCGCCGTACTGGGCGGCGGTTTCGGCCTTGTTCAGACCTTGCAGGGCGCCGTAGTGGCGTTCGTTGAGGCGCCAGTCGTTCTTGATCGGGATGTACA
>NZ_DBIC01000142.1:0-9941 GCF_002296545.1 Herbaspirillum sp. UBA812
CCTGGCAAATCTGCCTCCGGAAGTGGACTTCGGTACGCCCCCGCCGGAACGCGCATTCCCGCGCCTGCTGGAGGGCAAGACCATCGCCGTGGCGCGCGATCTGGCGTTTTCCTTCATTTACCCCGCCAACCTCGATCTGCTGGCGCTCATGGGGGCAAGCGTGACCTTCTTCTCGCCGCTGGCCGATGAAGCGGTCCCGGAGTGCGACGCGGTCTGGCTGCCGGGCGGTTATCCGGAACTGCACCTGCCCGCCTTGCAGGCCGCGCAACGCACCCAATCCAGCCTGCGCGCCCATGCCGGGGCCGGCAAGCCGCTCTATGCGGAATGCGGCGGCATGCTGTTCCTGCTGGAGACGGTGATTGCCGGTGACGGCAGCAGCGGCCAGCTGTGCGGCATCCTGCCCGGCCAGGCCACGGTGCAGCCGCGCCTGCAGGGACTGGGTTACCAGACCTTGCAGCTGAACCTGCCCGGCGCAGTCGGCGAGCATCTGCGCTGCCATACCTTCCACTATTCGCGTGCGGTGGTCGGAGCGGAGTTCATCGCGCGTGGCGAGCGTCTCTTCGATTCGTCCGAAGGGGAGGTCGTCTATCGCCGTGGCAAGGTCACGGCCAGCTATTTGCATGCCTATTTCCGCTCGGCGCCGCGCACGGTGGCAGCGCTGCTGGGAGGGGCGGCCTCATGAGCGAGCGCGTCTCTCACCGCTATCCGCAGACGCAGATCGATGCGGTCTACCGTGTCATCCGCGAGCGGCGCGACATGCGCCATTTCCTGCCCGATGCGATCGCGCCTGAACTGCTGGAACGCCTGCTGCAGGCGGCCCATCACGGTCCCAGTGTGGGCTTCATGCAGCCGTGGCGTTTCATTCGCATCCGCAGCCAGGCGCTGCGCCAGCAGATCCATGCCCTGGTGGAGCGGGAACGCATCGCCACTGCCCGCGCCCTGGCGCAGCGCGAAGACGAATTCATGCGACTGAAGGTGGAAGGCATCCGCGAGTGTGGCGAGGTGCTGGTCGCAGCCCTGATGGACCAGCGCGAGGCCCATATCTTCGGCCGCCGCACCTTGCCGCAGATGGACTTGGCCTCGCTGTCCTGCGCGCTGCAGAACATGTGGCTGGCCGCCCGTGCCGAAGGGCTGGGGATGGGCTGGGTATCGCTGTTTGAACCGGCGGCACTGGCGCAATTGCTGCATCTGCCTGAGGGGGCCGAACCGGTAGCGGTACTGTGCCTGGGCCACGTGCCCGCATTCTATGACAAGCCCATGCTGGAGCAGGAGCAATGGGCGACCCGCCAACGTTTGCAGGACCTGGTCTACGAAGACCGCTGGCCCGTGCAAGGAGCATCACAAGCATGACTTCCCCAATCTCAACCCGACATCGCAGCCTCATCTTCGGCGGCGCCCGCAGCGGCAAGAGTGCCCACGCGGAACGCCTGGCCCTGGAGGCGGCGCAGTCCGGTCCGCAGGAGATCGTCTATCTGGCCACCGCCAATCGCGCCGCCAGCCGCGACGATGCCGAGATGCAGGAACGCATCGCCCATCACCAGCAGCGCCGCCGCGCGCTGGGCGGCCACTGGAGCACCGTGGAAGAACCGCTGGCATTGGGTCAGGCGCTGCGCAGCCTGAGCCGGCCCGAGTCCGTGGTGCTGGTCGACTGCCTCACCGTCTGGCTGGCCAACCTGCTCTTCGCCGAGGGCGTGGACTATCCGGAGGTAGGGCCGATCACGCCGCCGCTGGCCTTCACGCAGCAGCGCGTGGATTTCCTGCGCGCCTTGCAGGAAGTGCAGGGCACCGTGATCCTGGTCTCCAATGAAGTGGGTATGGGCATCGTGCCGCAGGGGGCGATCTCGCGCTGGTTTGTTGACGAGGCGGGCCGCTTGAACCAGGCTGTGGCCGCGCTTTGCGAACGCGTGCAATGGGTGGCGGCCGGCCTGCCGCTGACCTTCAAGGACCACCCATGCTGAGCGGGCTGTCGTGGCCCGCGCTGGCCGCACTGGTGGCGCTGGGCATCGCGCTGGACCTGCTGCTGGGCGAGGCGCGGCGCTGGCATCCGCTGGTCGGCTTCGGCAACCTGGCCAAGCGTATCGAGGGCAGGCTCAATCACGCTCCCGCGCTGCGTCTGCGCGGCGTGCTGGCCTGGTGCCTGGCGGTGTTGCCGCCGGTGCTGGCTTGCGCCTGGATCATTGCCGTATTGCCGGGATGGCTGGCCGCGCTGGCGCATGCGGCGCTGCTGTATTTCTGCATAGGCCTGCGCAGCCTGCGTGAACATACGCTGCCGATTGCCCAGGCGCTGGCGCAAGGCGATCTGCCTCTGGCACGGCGGCTGACCTCGTACATCGTCAGCCGGGATACGCGTGAGTCCGGTGAGGGCGAGCTGGCCAAGGCGGGCGTTGAATCCCTGCTGGAGAATGGCAACGATGCCGTCTTCGGCACCTTGTTCTGGTTTCTGGTGGCGGGAGGTCCCGGGGCGTTGCTGTTCCGGCTGGCCAATACGCTGGACGCCATGTGGGGCTATCGCAATGCGCGTTTCCTGTATTTTGGCTGGTCTGCCGCCCGCATCGATGATGTCCTCAACTGGCTGCCTGCACGCCTGACCGCGTTCTCCTACGCGTGGTTGGGGCAACGTCGTCAGGCCTTGGATTGCTGGAAAGCGCAGGCACCCGCATGGAGCAGCCCCAATGCCGGCCCCGTGATGGCTGCCGGTGCCGGTGCGCTGGGCCTGGCCCTGGGCGGACCTGCCATCTACGACGGTGAAGTCGAAGCGCGCCCGCCGCTGGGACGCGGCCTGCCGCCGCAAGGGCCGGACATCGTGCGCGCCTGGCGTCTGGTGGCGATGAGCACGGCGCTGTGGTTCGCCGTTGTCTGTGCGCTGGCGCTGCTGAGTTTGGCTACCGGAACGGGAGCGCACGATGCTTGAACACGGCGGCAATCTCAACGACGCGGCACGCCATTATGGCCGTCCGCGCATTGACTGGCTGGACCTCTCCACCGGCATCAATCCGCGTCCTTACCCGGCCCCGGCACCTGCGCCCGATGCATGGCATCGCCTGCCCGAACCTTCGCACGCGCTGGAACAGGCCGCCTGCGCGTATTACGGGGCGCCCCGTCTGCTGGCCGTGGCGGGCACGCAAGCGGCGATACAGGCATTGCCGCAACTGCGCCTGCAACAGCAAGGCCGACCGGCACAGGTGGTGGTCGCGGCCCCCATCTATGCCGAACACGCCCACTGCTGGCGGCGTGCAGGGCATGCCGTGCGGGAGGTGCCCTATGACGATCTGGATGAGGCGGTCGGTGAGTCGCGCTGCGAGGTGCTGGTCCTGTGCAATCCCAACAACCCGACCGGTGCCATGGTGGCACCGGAGGATGTATTGCGCTGGTCGACGCTGCTGGCCGCACGCGGTGGCTGGCTGGTGGTCGATGAGGCCTTTGGCGATACCGTGCAAGGCCGCAGCGTGGCCGCCCACAGCGACCAGCCGGGCCTGATCGTGCTGCGGTCGGTCGGCAAGTTTTTTGGCCTGGCCGGTTTGCGGCTGGGTTTCGTGGGGGCTGCGCCCGCCGTGCTGGAGGCGCTGGCCGACTGGCTCGGTCCCTGGTCCATCAGCGGCCCGGCCCAGCAGATCGGCAGTGCCGCGCTGTGTGATCGACCGTGGCAGGCTGCCACGCTGCAGACCTTGCTGGCCGAAGGCGAACGCCTGCATGCGCTGCTGGCGCAGCACGGTATTCGCGCCGGTGGTACGGCGCTGTTCCAGTGGTGGCCCGAGCCGAGAGCGCAGGCGTTTCATGAAGCGATGGCGCGTGCCGGCATCTGGGTGCGCCTCTTCACGCACGGTGCCGGTGGCATCCGGCTCGGCCTGCCGCCGGATGAAGCGGGCTGGACGCGTCTGCAAGATGCCTTGAACACATGGAGCCAATGTGGCTGATTTTCCCTTCCATACCTTGATGATCCAGGGCACCACGTCGGATGCCGGCAAGAGCACCTTGGCCGCTGCGCTGTGTCGCCTGCTGAAGAAGGATGGTATCGGCGTCGCCCCCTTCAAGCCGCAGAACATGGCCCTGAACAGCGCCGTCACCAGCGACGGTGGCGAGATCGGACGGGCCCAGGCCCTGCAGGCCCAGGCCGCCGGCATCGCGCCCCACACCGATATGAACCCGGTGCTGCTGAAACCTTCCAGCGATACCGGCGCTCAGGTCATCGTGCATGGCAAGGTGCGCGCGGATATGAACGCCCGTGACTATCACCGCTACAAGACCGAAGCCATGCAGGCCGTGCTGCAATCCTACGAGCGCCTGCGCACGCAATATGCCTGCGTGATCGTGGAAGGGGCGGGCAGTCCGGCCGAGATCAACCTGCGCGCGCGCGACATCGCCAACATGGGCTTTGCGGAAGCGGTCGATTGCCCGGTCATCATCGTGGCAGACATCGACCGGGGCGGCGTCTTCGCCCATCTGACCGGCACCCTCGATTGCCTTTCCGAGAGTGAGCGCGAGCGCGTGATCGGCTTCGTCATCAATCGTTTTCGGGGCGATATCAGTCTTTTGCAGGGCGGCCTGGATTGGCTCGAAGCCCGCACCGGCAAGCCCGTGCTGGCGGTGCTGCCTTACCTGCACGGACTGCATCTCGATGCCGAGGATGCGGTGGCGGCCACGCAGGAGAGCAAGGGCGATTTCCGCATTGTGGTGCCGGTCTTTCCGCGCATCAGCAACCACACAGACTTTGACGCGCTGCGCGCCCATCCCGGTGTGGACCTGCGTTTCATCGGGCCGGGTCAGCCGGTGCCGCCCGCCGATCTCATCATCCTGCCCGGCAGCAAGAACACGCGCGGTGACCTGCGCTGGCTGCGGGAACACGGCTGGGACACGGCCATCGCGCGGCACCTGCGCTATGGCGGCAAGCTCATCGGCATCTGCGGCGGCTTCCAGATGTTAGGGGAGAGCGTGGACGATCCGCATGGTGTGGAAGGTGCGCCCGGCAGCAGTGCCGGCCTCGGCTTGCTGCCCATGCGTACCGAACTGACGCGTGAGAAGAAACTGCTTCAGGTGGTCGGCCAATGCGCCTTCGCTGAGACGGCTGCATCGGTCAGTGGCTACGAGATCCACATGGGCGTGTCCTCCGGCCCGGCGCTTTCGCATCCTGCGTTCGCGATCGAGGGGCGCGGCGAGGGTGCGCAATCGGAAGATGGTCAGATCCTGGGCAGCTACCTGCATGGCATGTTCGATACGCCGCAAGCCTTCGGTGCGCTGCTGGCCTGGGCAGGACTGGCGGGAACGGAGCCGGTGGATCTGGACGCGCTGCGCGAAACAAGTCTGGAGCGTCTGGCCGAATCCTGCCGGCCCTTGTATGACGCCCTGCAGCGGGTGCCGACGCGGTTTGCGCTGAAGTAATACGGCAGGCCAGGCGCACGTCTGATTGCCTGGCGCTGCCGGAGGGGCGGCTTGCTAACGCAAGGTGTACATCAAGGTGCCATAGCCGGTCTGATCGTAACCACCGCTGTTGGGTCCGTAGTCGCCGCCGCCTCCCTCTGGCCGCACCTTCTCTGCGAAGCGTTGCACGGCGGGCGCGGGCAGGCCTTTGAGCACCACATAGTGCTGGTACAGCAGTTCCCAGATCGGACGCAATTCGCCACGGCCTGTGGGTGAGATGGTCTCCTGCGTCACGTCGCTGTTGTGATAAGGCGTGAAGGGAACTGTATCGCCCAGGTTGTAGCGCGCCACATATTCGGCACCGCGCAGCAGCCGGTTATTCTCGTACCCGAACAGGTCATCACCCTGGTTCCAGGCCATCTGGCAGAACGCGCCGGCAAGGGCCAGGTCCAGCAGGCTGTGTCCCTGGTCGCGACCGCTTTCCTGGATCTGGCCAAGGCCGTCGGGATAGAGCGTCCAGACCAGGTTGTTGATGGCACCATTGCCCGCTCCCTGCTTGAAGTAGCGGACGGCTTCCTGGTAGAGATCGTGGCGATCGGCCAGGATCCCGATCGCCATCATCGAACTCATGTTGGCGAGGTCCCAGTTGGCCCAGTAGTGATCGATGCGGGCCCCATTGTGGCGGGTGAGGAAGTCGTGATTCATCGGGTAGAAGACCCGCAGCATCATGTCCTTGAACGCGTTGAAGCCGCCGCCGGGCCAATGTGGATAGTCGCGCAGGAGTTCTCCCGCGTTGGCCAGCTGGTAGCCATAGATGCCCGATGCCAAAAAACGGTCCGAACTGCCTTCGATGGCTTGCAAGGTGCTGGCCCATGCGTCAAGCAGGAGCGTCGCGCGCGCGGCATAGCGATCGTCGCCGCTGATTTTCCAGCGCAGGGCCAGGGCATAGGCTGCGGCCGCATCGTTGAAGAGGCGGCTGTAGTTTTCTGCATGTCCGGCTCCATCCTTGCCGCGATAGATCACGGGGACCGCCGCCGGCTGCCAGTCGAGGCCGGCGTGGCGATTGCCGGTGAGGCGCTGCCAGCCTGCAGTCCAGGGCTGGTCCATGGCGGCCAGGCGGGTCTTGATCCGGGTGAAATCGGCGGTGGTGTGCAGGCCGCCTGGATGAACGAAGGCGCTGCCTTCGGCCACCGCCAGCGGCGTGCATCCCGCGCACAGGCAAAGCAAGGCGGTACGCAGTGAGGTTCGGGTGGTCTGTAAGAAAATTGTCAGCATGGTGTGCACGTGAAGGGGCGACAGTGGAGTGTCCTGCAAAGCCTGGCATCACTGAACCGGGCTTGTCCTCTGACTCCGCAACGCTGGCCGGGTTCAGATCAGTTCACGGGCGTTTCACCTGCCTCGTCCTGTGAGCGGTGGTCTGCCTTGACGGCCCCGGTGTCACCGTGCAGCGTGTCAGCCAAAGAAAATCCCGGCCTTGCGGGCCGGGATGCGGTTGGGGGAGTGGCGGACGAGAATCAGGCCAGGGCTTCCTTGGCGGCTTCTTCCGGGGTGAGGCCATCGTAGTAGAGGTCAGTGAACCATTCGACCTGCTCCTCGATGTGCTCTTGTGCCTGGTCCAGCGTGGCACCGCCCTTGACCAGGAATTGCTCGACTTCGGTACACCATTGGATCAGGGCTTCGGTTTCCGGGTCCAGTTTCTCTTTCTTGGGCATGTTGACTCCTTTGCTTCGGTAATGATGGGCGTGAGTGCCCTGTGCAAGGATAGGGCAAAGTATCGGTTCACGTGCGACATTCTTTTCCGCCATGCTCAATGACCGCGGGGCGGAGCGACCAAAGGTGGGGGCCTGTCCCTCTGTCACAAGCGCGCAGTTTCTGTGGCTTCGGCCTGTTGCCTACGGTAGCAGGCGGGCATGGGGCGGCAGGTGTTGCCTCCATTGACTGGGCGTCACGCCGTAGGTCTGGCGAAAACTTTTGCTGAAATGGCTCAGGTTGGAAAACCCCACGGCCAAGGCCGTATCAGCCACGCCCACACCCTCTGCCAGCATGGTCGCCGCCGCATGCAACCTCAGCTCGCGCAGGTGGGCATGGACGGTGCGTCCGGCCATGACCCGGAAGCCTGCCTGCAATTTCTTCTGGTTCAATCCCACTGCCTGTGCCAGCCTGTCGATGCTCCATGACTCGGCGTAGCGCTGTTCCAGCAGCCGGCGCGCCTGCTCCAGTTGCCGTTGCTCTCGCGTACCCACTTCGCCCCGGCTGCCGCAGTGCAGGTGCTGGAGCAACTGCGCCAGCGTCTCCAGCGCCTTGGCGCGCAGGTACAGGCAACGCAGATCGCCGCTGAAGTCGCACTGCAAGATCTCGCTGGCGATGCGCAGCATGACGGGCGGTGCGTGCAAGCCCCCCATCAGCGCGCCAGCCTCGGGAAGGCTGCAATCGCGCAGCAGGTCGCGCTGCAGGCTCGACAACGGCCGGCCACCGACATCGGCCAGCGCCTGTAGTGTGAAGCGGATGTCCACCAGCCGGATGGCCGCGCCACCCTTTACGCAGAAGCGACCAGTGACTGGCCGGTCGGCGGTCTGAATGACCGCCATGCCAGCCTCAAGCTCCAGCAGGGGACCACCATCAAGCGCCATGGCGGCCCGGCCTTCCAGCAGCAGGGCGACGCAGAACAGCGCCGGTCCTGTCGCTCTGACATCGAGCGCCTGGCGCGGGTGGCCGTGCCAGCCGGTGATGCTGATGCCGCCGGCCAGTTCATCCACCCGCATCATGGCGGCCCATTCGGCGGGCAGGACGACGCTGGGCAACAGCGGGTGATGTTCCATGCGGACGCTGCCGTCCTCGGCCACGCTCCAGTCTTCGTTGTGCTGATCCATATGAAAAATCCTCGAAACCGGTAAGACGGTCGTGAAACCGTTCACCGCTTATCGTCAAAGATAATAATAATTCTCATTATCATAATGGCACACGGAGAGTGGACATGAGAAAAATGATGCATGGCGTTGCATACCCATTGCTGCGTACCGCCGTCGCCGCAGCTTGCGCGGCGTGGGGCAGCCCGGTCCTGGCGCAAGAGGCGGGGGCGGTTATCGTCGATGAGCGCACACGGCTGGCACCGGTGATCGTCACGGCCAACAAGCGCGAACAGACTCTGGAGAGCGTCAACGGCAGCGTGGTAGTGCTTGAGCAAAGCGAGCTCGACGATGCGCAAGTACGCAGCACCCAGGACCTGGGGCGCATCCTGCCGGGTGTGCAGATGGCCGGTAGCGGATCGCTGCACTATCCGCTCATCAGCGTGCGCGGCGTCACGTCGGCGCAAGACTTCTACAATCCTGCACTCACGCTGTATGTGGATGGAGTGCCGCAGATGCCCATTCTGGTGAACCAGTCGCTGGTGGAAGTGGAGCGCGTCGAATTGCTCAAAGGGCCGCAGGGAACTTTGTACGGCAAGAGCGCCGAGGGCGGCGTGATCAACGTGACCACGCGCCAGCCCGACAATACCGTACGCGCACGTTTGCGCACCGGTTGGTCCAGCCGTGATGGCAATGTGCTGGAAGGTACGCTGGCTCTGCCGCTGGTGAAGGAGATGCTGTATGCCTCGGTGGCGCTGCGTCACGACAATGCCCCGGGCGACCTGCACAATCCTGCTACCGGCGCCAGTCGCCAGGGCGGCGTGCGCAGCAGCAGCGGCATGGTCAAGTTGCGCCTGGCCCCTTCAGGGGCCGGGTGGCAGGCGAGCCTGGCGGCCGGGCGCGAGTGCGCGCGTTCCAGTCAGGATGCCTACGTCGCCTTCAATGACATCGGCAGCCGCAAAATCTATGTGCAGAGCGGGATGCCCAAATCGCTGGCGGACTTTTCACAACGGCGTTGCGGTGATAGTCAATCGCTGGCTGCCGTCTACGACATGGGGCCGTGGAAGCTTTCGGCGCTGGCTGGTTGGCAGCAGGCCGAGACGGATCGCAGCTATGTGTTTGGTCCTTACTACACCGCTCAACCTGAAAACTGGCGCCAGGACATGCAAGAGATTCGCCTCGCATCGCAAGGCCCGGGCCGCGCCTGGGATGGCCTCTTCGGGCTGTACCGGCAGGCGACGGGCCAGAGCCGGCGCTATCGCAATGACTTGCCGCTGTTTGGCGTCAACGCGATCGACACGCGATCACATAATGAGACCGAATCGGTGGCCGCCTATGGCGACCTGACCTGGCACGCCACCGATGCGCTGGATCTCTCGGGCGGCATGCGCTGGAGCCGAGACCGCGCCCGCACGGCCTTTGGCGGGACCGCGCTCGATTTCGCCACCTTTGCCCAGCAGCCCTTCGGCGGTACCAACAGCACCGGCGAGGGCAGCGTACTGGGGCGTCTTTCGGCCGGCTACAGGCTCGACCCGGTATGGCGTCTCTACAGCAGCCTGACGCAGGGTTACAAACCAGGCGGATACAACCTGGCGCCCAGCAGCGTGGCCGACGCACGCGCATTCTCGCGCGAGCGCGCCACCAGTGTCGAGGTCGGCACCCGGTTCAACGCACAGCACGTCCAGGGCAGCATCGCCGCCTACCGCATCGACATCAAGGATGCCCAGCTGTACCAGGGCG
>NZ_DBIC01000337.1:0-5781 GCF_002296545.1 Herbaspirillum sp. UBA812
GAAGCCGGCGTGCGCTTCCACATGCGCCATCGCTGGCTGGGCTGGCAGGAGGACGGCGCGCTGCGCTTCGCCCATCCTGATGGCCACACCGATGTGCAAGCCGATGCCGTGGTACTGGCACTGGGCGGCGCCAGCTGGCCGCGCCTGGGTTCGGATGGCAGCTGGGTGCCGCTGTTGCAAGACCGCCAGGTCGAGGTCGCACCGCTGCTGCCCTCCAACTGTGGCTTCGAGCTGGACTGGAGCGAACATTTCCGCAGCCGCTTCGCGGGGGAACCGGTCAAGCCGGTGGTGGCCAGTACGGCGCTGCCCAGCGGCGGCGTGCAGAATCGCCGGGGCGAATTCATCATCACCGCCGAAGGCATCGAAGGCAGCCTGGTGTATGCCATGTCCTCGGCCTTGCGCGACACCATCGCCGCAGACGGCTCGGCGCGCCTCTACCTGGACCTGCTGCCCGACTGGCCGCTGGAAAAAGTGGAAGCCGAGCTGGCCCATCCGCGTGGTGCGCGTTCGCTCTCCAGCCACCTGCAAAGCCGTCTGCATCTCAAGGGCGTGAAGGCCGGACTGCTGCGCGAGCTGGTCAGCAAGGACGACTTCGCCGACATGGGCAAGCTGGCGCGCGCCATCAAGGCCCTGCCGCTGACCGTGCTGCGCACGCGTCCCATCGCCGAAGCCATCAGCAGCGCCGGTGGCGTGAGCTTCGAGGCGCTCGATGATGCGCTGATGCTGCGTGCCCTCCCCGGCGTATTCTGCGCCGGCGAGATGCTGGACTGGGAAGCACCCACCGGCGGCTACCTGCTCACTGCCTGCTTTGCCACCGGGCGCGCCGCTGCGGCCGGTGCCTTGCATTGGCTCATCAGTGATGACCGCGCTGCCAGCCTGAGCCACTCTTCCAAGGAACAACACAAGTGACCCAAGACGACCGCCTCATCGATCTGGAAATGAAACTCGCCCATCAGGAACACCTGCTGGACGAACTGAACCAGACCGTCTATCGCCAGGAAAAGAAGATCGAAGAACTGGACATGCTGCTGCACGCCCTGGCCAAGCGCTTCAAGGAATTGTCCGACACCAGCCAGGACCGCGCCGCCGCCAACGAGAAGCCGCCGCATTACTGATCGCGCCGCTTCCGCTTTCTCTTCGCTGCACGCACCACCATGGCCAACGAACGCCGCATCGCCCACCTCGACATGGATGCTTTCTATGCGTCGGTGGAATTGCTGCGCTATCCCGACCTGCGCGGCCAGGCGGTGGTGATCGGCGGCGGTTCGGCCACGCGGCCGGTGGAATTGCCCGATGGCACGCGCCAGTATTTCCGCATGCGCGATTACGCCGGGCGCGGCGTGGTCACCACTTCCACCTACGAGGCGCGCGCGCTCGGCGTGTTCTCGGCCATGGGCATCATGAAGGCGGCCCAGCTGGCACCGGACGCCATCCTGCTGCCGACCGACTTCGAGGCCTATCGCAAGTATTCGCGCCTGTTCAAGGAAGCGGTGCGCAGCATCGCGCCGCTGATCGAGGATCGCGGCATCGATGAAATCTATATCGATCTTTCTGCGTGGCCCGATACCGCGCATGAGGTCGCGCGCCAGATCAAGGATGCGGTGCATGCCGCTACCGCCCTGACCTGCTCCGTCGGTGTGGCGCCCAACAAGATGCTGGCCAAGATCTCTTCCGAACTGGACAAACCCGACGGGCTCACCATCCTCGCGCCCGAGGACATCGAGCGCCGCATCTGGCCGCTGCCGGCACGCAAGATCAACGGCATCGGACCGAAGGCCGCCGAAAAGCTGGCGGCATTGGGCATCGAGACCGTGGCCGACCTGGCACGTGCATCACCTGAAATGCTGCGGGCACATTTCGGGCGCAGCTATTCGGAATGGCTGGGCCGCGTGGCACAAGGCGTCGATGATCGCCCGGTGCAGACTTATTCCGAACCCAAATCCATCAGCCGGGAAACCACCTTTGAACGCGACCTGCACGCACGCGCCGACCGTACTCAACTCTCGGAAATCTTCACCGCCCTGTGCGTGAAGCTGGCCGGTGACCTGGAGCGTAAGGGCTATGTCGGCCGCACCATCGGCATCAAATTGAAATACGCCGATTTCCAGGGGGTGACGCGCGATGTCACGCTGCCCGCCCCCACCGGGGATGCCGCCACCATCCGTCAGGCGGCGGGGGAATGTCTGAAGCGAGTGCCGCTGGAAAAGAAGCTGCGCCTGCTCGGTGTGCGCGTGGGCGCGCTCTCGCGCAAGGATGAGCTTGCATTGACAGCGCAGGCGCTGCAGGCAGAGTTGCCGTTCGGCGGCTGATCCATTTTTCCGCGAACTATTTGTGCGTTTTTCTGACGTACTCTGCGGCAAGCCCGGCCACGAAAAATTTAACTGCAAGCGTGGACAATCCGACATCGCTTGCGGCGAGACGGGCGTGTAAAATCTCCCCCTTTCCCTCTTTGCCCTGCTCCGGAAACCTATGTGGTTCAAGAATCTCCAGATCTACCGTTTGCCCGCACCGTGGGCGATCAATGCCGACGAACTCGAATCCCATCTCGCGCCGCAGGCCTTCACCGCCTGCTCCAGCCTGGACATGCAGAGCCAGGGCTGGGTGCCGCCGCGCAACAATGAAAAACTGGTGCATGTGGTCAACCGCCAGCTGCTGTTGAAACTCGATACCGAGAAGAAACTGCTGCCCTCGACCGTCATCAACCAGGTCACCAAGGCTCGTGCCGCCGAGCTGGAAGAGCAGCAAGGTTTCCCGCCGGGCCGCAAGCAGACCAAGGAATTGAAGGAACAGGTCACCGACGAACTGCTGCCGCGCGCCTTCTCGGTAGTGCGCAGCACCTGGGTCTGGATCGATCCGGTCAACGGCTGGCTGCTGGTCGATGCCGGCTCGCCCTCCAAGGCCGAGGAAGTCCTGAAGCTGCTGTTCAAGGCCATCCCCAAGTTCCCGCTGGAAACGCTGCGTACCGTCATGTCGCCGGCAGCGGCCATGACCGACTGGCTGGCCAGCGACGAAGCGCCCAACGGTTTCACCGTGGACCAGGATACCGAGCTGCGCTCCACCGCCGAGAGCAAGGCCACGGTGCGCTACGTGCGCCACACGCTGGAAGCCGACGACATCCGCCGCCACATCGAAGCCGGCAAGCAGTGCACACGCCTGGCGCTGACCTGGGCCGACAAGGTGTCCTTCGTGCTGACCGAGAACCTGTCCGTCAAGCGCATCGCGCCGCTGGACGTGCTCAAGGAAGACAGCGAGATCGCCGGCAAGAACGACGATGAACGCTTCGATGGCGACTTCATGCTGATGACCGGCGAGCTGGCCAAGCTGCTGACCGCGCTAGTCGACGCGCTGGGAGGCCAACTGAAGGAAAACGACGGAACACTGGCCCGCGCGGCCTGACCGGCATCGCTTCAGTACGCCAGCACGAATGAAAACGCCGCGACGGGGTGACCGTCGCGGCGTTTTTTTCATATCGTCCCGTGCGGGTGGATCAGGTTGCGCACGATGTGCTCGCCGATGGCCAATGACGAGGTGGCCCCCGGCGAAGGCGCATTGCGGATATGCGTGACGCGGCTGCTCTGGCGAATCACGAAATCGTCCACCAGCCGGCCATCCGGTTCCATGGCCTGGGCACGAATGCCGCGCACGGCCGGGGTCACGCTCACCTCGGACAAGGCCGGCACATAGCGGGCAGCTTCGCGCACGAAGTGCCGCTCGCTGACCACCGTTTTCAGTTCACGCAGGGTCGCGGCCATGTTGCGGCTGGCGAATTTCCAGAAACCCGGATAGCCGAGATAGTCGGCCACGTCGCGCAGGCTGAAACGATCCCCTTGGTAATTCTCGCGCCCCAACGAAATGAAGGCGTTCGGACCGATGGTCATCTGGCCATCGATACGCTTGGTGAAATGCACGCCCAGGAAGGGAAAGCGCGGATCGGGCACCGGATAGATCAGGCCCCGGACATGCGACTTGAAGGCTTCATCGATGACATAGTACTGACCGAAGAAGGGCACGATGCGCGGCGTGGCGACATCGCCCGATTGCTGCGCCAGCCGGTCTGACTGCAGGCCGCAGCAGGCAATGGCGAAATCGAACGCATCACCGTGGACCTCGCCATCGGCCAGTTCGATCTGCACATGCTGCCCTTGTTCGAACACGCGTTGCACCGCTGCATTGAGACGGATCACGCCGCCCCTTTGCACGATCTCCTGCGCCATGTGCTGCGCGATCTGGCCATAGCTGACGATGGCCGTGCGCGGCGAATACAGCGCGCGCAACCCTACGCAATGGGGTTCGATCTCGCGCAGGCGTGCGCCGTCAATCATCTCCACATCCGGCACGCCATTGGCCAGCGCCTTGCGATGGATGGCTTCCAGGCGCGGCAATTCGTCCGCGTCCAGCGCCACCACCACCTTGCCGCATTCATCGTAGGGCAAGCCATTCTGCTCGCAGTAGCTCCTGACCAGCTCGACGCCACGCCGGCACAGCCGCGCCTTGAGGCCGCCCGGTTCGTAATACAGGCCGGCGTGGACCACGCCGGAATTATGGCTGGACTGGTGGCGGGCCACGGCGTCTTCCTTCTCGAAGACGGTGACGCGCACATCGGGTTGATCCAGCAGCAACTGGCGGGCCACGGCCAGGCCGTTGATGCCGCCGCCGATGACGGCATAGTGCAAGGGTCTCATGAGGCTGGTAAGGGTCCTGGTAACGGCAAAGGGAGGGAGGATATCGTAACGGGCGCAGCCGGCTTCATTCACTCCGGCGGCAGCGCATGCACCATCACGTTTTCCAGCGGCAGCATCGCATGCGGCAGCGTGGCGGCCAGCCGCGCCGTGGAGACCCCATCGCGCGCACCCAGCGCCAGTCCGTTGAGAAAGCTGGTGTAAAAATCGCCCAGGGCCGTTACATCGGCATCGGCCCGGATCTCCCCTTCACGCTGCGCCTGCAGCAGGCGCGCGCGGATTTCATTGCGGCGCTTGTGGCGACGTTGCGAGAGCGCATCACTGTGCTCGCTGTTTTCGGGTGCACAGTTGATGGCGGAAATCACTACCATGCACCCCTTTCCTGTCGGCAAGCCCGGCACCGTCGACTTGCCCGAATACATGCGCACGCTGGCGCGCAGCATGGCTTGCAGGTCTTCGCGAATGCCCTTGCCGGCCTGCAACAGGCGCAGCGGTTCGGCGCTGATGGTGCGCGAGTAGACCTCCATGACTTCTCGGAACAGCGCATCCTTGTCGCCGAAGGCCGAGTAGAGACTGGGGGCCTTCACGCCAATGGCCTCGCACAGATCGGCCATGGTGGTGCCTTCGTAGCCCTTGCTCCAGAACACTTGCATGGCCTGCTGCAGCGCCTGGTCACGGTCGAAGCTGCGCGGGCGGCCACGGGTTTTTATCATCGGTTTCCTTTGCGGGGTATTACCCCTGGCGGTAATGGTATTGCGGAGAAGTGTAGTTTAATTTAGTCGGCATTACAAAAATAAATCGCCAGACCTTGAACTTTGGGGAAGAGGTTCCTATTATCTAATGCTCGTTACATAAATAAACTTTGTAGCGGGCAATTTGATCAATCGTCACCATCAACACTGAATCCAGCATTTGACGGCACCCATCGAAAGGACATGCCATGAGCCGCAAGACCCGAATAGAAAACTACCGCAACATCGGTATCAGCGCGCATATCGACGCGGGCAAGACCACGACCACCGAGCGCATTCTTTTTTATACGGGTGTGAACCACAAGATCGGCGAAGTGCATAACGGTGCGGCCACCATGGACTGGATGGAG
>NZ_DBIC01000302.1:0-1125 GCF_002296545.1 Herbaspirillum sp. UBA812
CGCCATCGTGCTGTGGAGCTTGCCGCCTGCCGCGACGCTGGCGCTGGTGGCCGGGGTACCGGGCCTGCCCGGCCTGCCGCACTCCTGGCGCTGGGGACCGGTGGCCCTGGTGCTGGCCGGTATCGCCATGGCTGGCTGGTGGAGCAGCATCCGCCCCAGCCACGCGCGCGACTGGGCCGATGATGTGGCGCGCATGCTGGTGTCGCAGGTGCAAGGCGATACCGTCACGCTGGACAACGTGCGCAACTTCGACTGGCGCAGCGAGACTGATGTCGACGTCCGCTGGGAATCGCGCCAATATGATCTCGCGCAACTGGTCTCGGCCGACTTGCTGCTGTCCTACTGGATGGGGCCGGCGATTGCGCACACGCTGGTGTCCTTCGGTTTTGCCGATGGGCGGCGTCTGGTGTTCTCGCTGGAGATCCGGCGAGAACGCGATGAAGCCTTCTCGGCCCTGGGTGGCTTCTTCCGCAAGTTCGAGACCGTCATCGTTGCCGCCGACGAAGCCGACATCATCCGTACCCGTACCAACGCGCGCGGGGAGGATGTGTATCTGTATCGTCTGCAATTGCGCCCGGATCAATTGCGCCGCGTCTTCCTCGGCTATCTCGAACGTGCGGCGCAATTGCGGGAGCGTCCGCGTTTCTACAACACCCTCACCAGCAACTGCACCACCATCGTCTTTGAACTGGCGCGCCGTCTCTCGCCCTCGCTGCCGCTGGACTATCGCCTGCTGCTCTCCGGCTACTTCGCCGATTACGTGTTTGACCACGGCGTGCTGACACCAGGATATAGCTTCGCGCAATTGCGCGAGGCCGGCCGCATCACCGAACGCGCCCTGCAAAGCGGCCCGGAGCAGGATTACAGCAAGCGCATCCGGCAAGGCGTTCCGGGTGTGTCCATGGGCGAGCTGCGCTGAGGCACTGCTGGCTTGCTCCGATCTGGACATGCCACCTGTCTTGCCCGAGGCTTCGACCCGTTGGAGGATCCCATCGGCTATGGCCGTGAACTGATCCCGCGTACGCGTGAGCTGGTGGCGCAGCGCCTGCAGCAACGGGCAGCGCAAAAGCAGGCCGCCCGATTTATCCACTGCCTGAAACGAAAATGGCTCCGCATGCGGAGCCA
>NZ_DBIC01000302.1:1419-8130 GCF_002296545.1 Herbaspirillum sp. UBA812
AATGGCTCCGCATGCGGAGCCATTTTTTTGTTGAAGGATCGATCAGATCACGCCGACTGCAAGGCCTGTTCCAGGTCGGCCAGCAGATCGTCGATATGCTCGATGCCGATGGACAGGCGCACGGTATCTTCCGTCACGCCCGCCTTCTCCAGTTCGGCGGGCGACAACTGACGGTGCGTAGTGGAAGCAGGATGCGTGGCCAGTGACTTTGCATCACCGATGTTGACCAGCCGCGTGAACAGTTGCAGCGCATCCTGGAAGCGCGCGCCGCCGTCGCGGCCATTGGCCACGCCGAAGGTCAGCACGCCCGAGGCACGGCCCTTGAAATACTTCTGCGCCAGCGCATGGTCGGGATGATCTTCCAGCCCCGCATAGTTGACCCAGCGCACCTTCGGGTGGCGCTTCAGGTATTGCGCCACGGCCAGCGCATTGGAGGTGATGCGGTCCAGCCGCAGGGACAAGGTTTCGATGCCCTGCAGGATCTGGAAGGCATTGAAGGGCGAGAGCGCGGCGCCGGTATTGCGCAACGGGACCACGCGCGCACGGCCGATATAGGCAGCCTCGCCCAGCGCTTCGGTATAGACCACGCCGTGATAGCTGACGTCGGGTTCGTTGAGGCGCTTGAAGCGTTCCTTGTGCTTGGCCCAGGGGAACTTGCCCGAGTCCACGATGGCGCCGCCCAGCGTAGTGCCGTGCCCGCCGAGATACTTGGTCAATGAGTGGACCACGATGTCGGCCCCATGCTCGAAGGGGCGCAGCAGATAGGGTGTGGCCACGGTGTTGTCCACGATCAGCGGGACGCCGTGGCGATGTGCGATCTCGGCCACGGCGGCGATGTCGGTGACGTTGCCCAGCGGGTTGCCGATGGATTCGATGAAGATGGCCTTGGTGCGCTCATCGATCAGCGGGGCAAAGGACTCCGGCTGGCGCGGATCGGCGAAGCGCGTCTGGATGCCGAACTGCGGCAGCGTGTGGGCGAAGAGATTGTAGGTACCGCCATACAGGGTGGAGGCCGAGACGATGTTGTCGCCCGCTTCGGCAATGGTCTGGATCGCGTAGGTCACGGCGGCCTGCCCGGAGGCCAGGGCCAGGGCGGCGATGCCGCCTTCGAGTGCGGCCAGGCGTTTTTCCAGCACGTCCTGGGTCGGGTTCATGATGCGCGAATAGATGTTGCCCTGGACCTTCAGGTCGAACAGGTCGGCACCGTGCTGGGTATCGTCGAAGGCGAAGGCCACGGTCTGGTAGATCGGCACGGCCACGGCGCGCGTTGTCGGATCAGGATCGTAGCCGCCGTGGACGGAGAGGGTTTCGAATTTCCATTGCGGGTTGTCTGGCATGTTGTCTCTCTTCTTCTCGTGAATGGGATGCGGGAACACTGTCGCACCCCAGACGCTAGCGCGAGCAGGCAGGGCGCGCAAAGAAATGATTTCTCATAAGCATATGCGCCCATGCCGGTGAGGTCGCATCGATGTCAGGCCAATCTCCATCCGTGTTCGAACTGCACAGCAATACTGCATCAGTCACGATGGATAGCATGCAGGGCAAGCTTCCCTGCGGGCGCTCCGGCCCCAGCCGGTTACGCACCGGCCGCGCGCCTCACTGCACCTTGACGATCACATAGGCGGTCGCAAACACCCTGCCTGCTGCCACGGCTTGCCCTGGCAGTCTTTGCAGCGTAGCGGTCAGCCGCTTTTCCACCGTGAACTGATACGCGGGCGCAGCAGGTGCCGACGGCAGGCAGCGTGACGCATTGCTGGTGTCGAGCCGATACCAGCCGGCATTGCGTCCCGCAGGCAGCGGTGAGGACATCCCTTGACCGGCCAGCGGCGAGCTGAGGAATTGCATCGGCTGCTGGCTGTCGCTGTCGCTCAGGCTGATGCCCACACCCTTGGCCAGAGAAGGATCCAGGCCGTAGTAGTCCGAGAGCAGATACCGCACGCCCTGGTCTTGATTGACATACCCCAGCTGCCGCGCTGCCGCCAGTGCGCCCGGTGAGACCTGGATCCCAAAGGCGGTCTGGTTGTCGTCGGTCCCGGCGGTGGCCGGCGGTCGGGTATTGACGCCCTCGTCACAGCGAAAGGCCAGCGTGAATTCCACCTGCCGTGTCTCGCCTTGTCTGAGTTCCTCTTCCGAGATCGTCGGAAAAACCACTTCCGGCGTCACGTTCTGCACCACGCACGAGGGCAGCACGCTCAGGGTGGCCGCCTGGCGCATGCCGAAGGCGATGCCGTTGGCGGCACCGAAGAACAGGAAGCGCGTCGCGTGATCTTCACCATCATCATCCATGTCGCCGCTGGCGCGGTTGTAGCCCGGGCCCCGCAGCATCAGGTAGCCATTGGGCTGCAGACAGCGGTAAGGAACCGCCGCCTGCAGCCGGTTGTCCGGGCGGTCGCCGCACCAGTTGCTGGTGCCGGTTCCCGGACTGAGATCGGAGACACGGGCGATCTCGGCCTTGACCGGACTGAGATGCCTGGCGCGGATCAGGATCTTCTTGCTGGCTTCATCGACGTCGTAGTTCTCAAGACGGGCCGATTGGTAATAGCGCGAAAACACCTTCCCTGAGCGCAGATGCGTGAGCCGGATCGCCACACCGGGAAACCAGGTGCGGTAGAAACCCGACAAGCCATCCTGCGTGCCGATCTCGGCAAATCCGCCCACGCGGTCATCGCCATTGGTGGAAAACACTTCGGATATCTGTCCGGCATCGGCCAGGTCACAGGTCCACAGCAGCGTATCGCCGCTGATGCCGGAGGCCTCGGCGGCCGTCGCCACAGCACTGCCCAGCAGTGTGCCGGCCGGCTGCAGGACGGTACTGGCGAGATTGATGC
Organism: Herbaspirillum sp. UBA812; assembly: GCF_002296545.1. Lineage (NCBI taxonomy): Bacteria > Pseudomonadati > Pseudomonadota > Betaproteobacteria > Burkholderiales > Oxalobacteraceae > Herbaspirillum > Herbaspirillum sp. UBA812. Next base: position 4,248 of record NZ_DBIC01000302.1, read on the forward strand.
GGCCGAACCAGAACTGGGCCGAGCCGCCATCGCTCAAGGGCGTAAAGGGATAGGCGATGCGATTGTTGCGCTTGCAGATGGCCTCTGCCGGCACCGACAGCAGGCATAGCGCCAGCAAGGCAAGCAGCAGGTGCAAAGGGCAGGGCAGGACCCAGTGGGAAGGTACGCCGGGCCTGGCGTGATCGGGCGGGCGAGCAGACAAGGGAAAACTCCGGCAAGGATGGGAAGCCCTGCATGTTCGCGCAAGCGCACCTGTGCGCGACATGGGCCAGCTCTGCAATGTGCATGGGCCAAATCCCATTGTGCGGCGATGCCCGCGTTTGGGATTTTGCCCATTGCTGAATCAGCGATTGCCAACGGCTGCTTGGGGGAGCGCCGATTCTGCTGCGCCACCTGCCTGCCTATGATTCGTCTGGTGCCGGACACATCGGTTGGTGTCGGCATTCTTCGTGGATCGACCGAATTCTCCTTGGGGGTAAAAATGAAAAAGCATCTCGCAATTCTGTTGCTGGTCTCGCCGTCGGTGGTACTGGCGGCAGGCAGTACCATCAATTTCCGTGGCCAGGTCAACAGCCAGACCTGCCAGGTGATGGTCGACGGTGCGGCCAATCCAGTGGTGCTGCTGCCCACGGTGGCCACCGGCGACCTCGCGGCGACAGGCGCTTCAGCGGGCGAGACGCCCTTCGTGGTCAGTGTCAGTGGTTGTACGGCATCGGCCACCGATAAACTGAAGGTCAAGACGCAATTCCTGGCCAGCGCCGCCACCAGCGGCAACAACATTCCCAACCTGGGCAGCGCCAAGAACGTGGCGCTGCAATTGCGCAAGAGCGTCGGCGGCGATCCGATCAGCCTGGTGGGCGGCAGCGGCGTGTCGGTCGAGGGGCTGGAGATCGCCGCCGGCAGTACCAGTGCTTCTCATACCTTTGCCGTACGCTACGTCGCCGAAGGCGGCGCGGCCGAAGCCGGCTCCGTGATTGGCTCGGTGCAGTACGCCCTCGACTACTTCTGATGCGCCTGTCCGGGCGCGGACTTCCGTTTCCCCGTTGGTCTCACCCCTGTCGCTGCCGGGATATTTCCCGGCGGCGCATCCCCGTTTTTGCCATGAACAGAACAAGCTTGCGCGCAGGTCTCCTCATGTTGCTGGTCTTCCTGCTGAGTGCGCATGCCAGCGCCAGCGTGACCATGCTCGGTACGCGCGTCATTTATCCGGCTGACGCCGGCGAGCAGGTGCTGCGCTTCAGCAACCCTGACGATCATCCCAATCTGGTCCAGCTGTGGCTGGATGATGGACACGCCGGCCGGCCCGATGGGCAGGCCTCGCCCTTCCTGGTGATTCCGCCGGTGTTCCGCATCGAGCCGCACGGCGGCCAGGTGGTGCGGCTCTCCTACATCGGCGCAGCGCTGCCGCAGGACCGCGAGTCGCTGTTCTTTCTGAATTTCCTGCAGGTGCCGGCCCTCAAGGCCGATTCGGTCAACGACAATCAGCTGGTGCTGACCGTGCGCAGCCGCATGAAAGTCTTCTATCGTCCCCCCGCCCTGGCCAGCGAGGCCGATGCGGCGCGCGCACCCGCGGCGCTTTCCTTCGCCATCGACAGCAGCGATGGGATGGCCAGCATGGTGGTGCGCAACGGCAGTGGCTATCACCTGATGGTGCAGCAGGCCGATCTGGTCTTGGGTGACCAGGCGCAAGCGCTGGCCAGGACCACGGTGATCCAGCCTTTCCAGGAACTGCGCTGGCCGCTGGACCATGTGCCGGCCGACCGTGCAGGCATGCGCATGCGTCTGCGTCTGCTCAACGATGTGGGTGTGGAAGTGCCGCGCGACTATCCCGTGCAGTGAGGTGATCACGGTGAGTGTGCATCCCTCGCCTCTGTGGCGCGTGGCCCGGTCCGTCCTGTCGCTCGGGGCCGGGCTGCTGGCCTGGCCGGTGGCCGTGGCCGGTCCGGCGGAGAACAGCTATCGATTCCTTGAATCGCTGGAGATGGCCTCGCCCATCAACAAGGGCAGCCTGTCTCGTTTCAATCGCGTGGGCAATGTCGAGCCCGGTATCTACAGTGTGGATGTGTTTGTCAATGGCAGCTACAGCCACCGCCGTGCATTGCGCTTCGACCTGGTTGAAGGGATGGGCGCGGCGGCCTGCTTCAAGGCCGAGGACGCCGTCTTGCTTGACCTGCGGCAGGATCTGGTCGCGCAGCTGGGCCAGCGCGAATGCGCCCGCATCGACGAGCTGGCGCCCGGGGCGCAGGCCGTGTTCGATCTCTCACGCCTGCGGCTGGACGTCAGCCTGCCGCAGGCGCAACGCAACCATGTCGCGCGGGGCTACATCGATCCCGCGCTCTACGATGCCGGTGACAGCATGGGTTTCCTCAACTACAGCATCAGCCAGTATTACGCCCATACCGCCCAGGCCAGCAGCAGTTCGGTCTACGGTTTTACCAACAGCGGCGTGAACCTGGGCCTGTGGCGTTTGCGCCAGCAAGGCAGCCTGGGCTATGACAGCCGCAGCGGACTGCGCTGGAATCCGGTGCGCACCTATGCCCGCCGCGCCTTGCCCGACTGGACCAGCGAATTGACGGTGGGCCAGAGCTATACCTCCGGCAAGCTGCTGTCGGGATTGGCCTACCAGGGACTGGAATTGAGTTCGGACGAGCGCATGCTGCCCGATTCGCAGCGCGGCTATGCACCGGTCATTCGTGGCACTGCGCGCAGCAACGCTCAGGTCATCGTCAGCCAGAAGGGGCGCGATATCTACCGCACCACCGTCGCTCCGGGCAGTTTCGTGATCGACGATCTGTATCCGACCAGCTACAACGGCGATCTTGATGTCACCGTCATCGAGGCCGATGGCACCCGGTCCCGCTTCAGCGTGCCTTACTCGGCGCTGCCGGAATCGATGCGGCCTGGCAGTGAGCGTTACAGCGTCACACTGGGCCGGACCCGCGATACCGACAGCAGCTTGCCGTTCGTGGATGCGCTCTACCAGCGCGGGCTGAGCAACAGCATGACCGGCAGCCTTGGGCTGCGCCTGGCGCCGGCATACCAGTCGGCGGTGCTGGGCACCACCCTGGCCGGGCCGGCCGGTTCGCTGGGCTTGTCGCTGAACTATTCGCATGCCGATACCGGTGGCGGTGCGCGTGGCGGCTGGATGATGGGCGTGTCTTATTCACGGGCCTTCGATGTCACCGGCACGCAGTTCTCCATCGCCAGCTATCGCTACTCCACGTCCGGTTACCGCGAACTGGCCGACGTGATCAGCGAGCGCCAGGTGCGGCGTACCGGATTCTCTTCGCTGGCCAGTTCCACCAGCTATCAGCAGCACTCGCGCATCGATCTCTCGCTCAGCCAGAAACTGGGGAGCCTGGGCTCGCTCTATCTCTCCGGCCTGACCCAGACCTTCCACCATGACCGCAGCCGCATCACGCAATTGCAGTTCGGGTATTCGACCTTGTGGCGCAATGGCGTGAGCCTGAACCTCGCCTTCCAGAGGCAGCAGGTCAGCAGTGTGGCTCGGACCGCCAATGATCTGGACGGGCGGCTGGCAGCGGTGGCGCAACCGGGCTCCTCGTTGATGCTGTCGCTGTCGATCCCGCTGGGGCGCGAGGGCGGTGAGCGGCCTGTCGCCAGTACGTCGGTGGTCCGGGCGGCGGACCAGGACCTCTATCAGACCCAGGTGTCCGGCATGCTGGCGGGCGAGCGCCAGCTCAGCTACAGCGTGGGGGCCAGCCATGTGCCGGGCGGCCAGCAGGACAGCATCAACGGCAACCTCGGCGCGCGTCTGCCCAAGGCCAACCTCAATCTCAATCTTACGCACGGGCGCGACTACTGGCAGGGGGCCGGCAACGTGCGCGGGGCGCTCGCCGTGCATGCCGGCGGGATCACCCTC
>NZ_DBIC01000302.1:8402-23430 GCF_002296545.1 Herbaspirillum sp. UBA812
GTGCGCGGTGCGCTCGCCGTGCATGCCGGCGGTATCACCCTCGGTCCCTATCTGGGCGATACCTTTGCCCTGATCGAAGCCAAGGGGGCGGAAGGTGCGCGCCTTTTCAACGGCCAGGGAGCGGTGATCGACAGCCACGGCTACGCCTTGCTGCCTTCGCTCTCGCCCTATCATCGCAACGTGGTCGAACTGGCGGCCAGCGGCAAGCGCCACAAGACTGAATTGCTGGAAAGCCAGCGCACCGTCATCCCGTATGCCGGGGCCACGCTCAAGCTCAGTTTCAGGACGCGCACCGGCCATGCCCTGCTGATCCGTCTGCAGCGCGACGGTGCCTCGCCCTTGCCGATGGGGGCAGACGTGCTGGATGCGCAAGGCAGCGTGATCGGCATGGTCGGGCAGGGCAGCCAGGCTTATCTGCGCACCGACCAGCTGCAGGGCGAGCTGCTGGTGCGCTGGGGCGACGGCCAGCAGGAGCGTTGTTCCGCGCGCTACGATCTGCAGGGGCAGGATCTGGCACAGGAGCTGATCCGGCTGGAAGCGGCCTGTGTGGCCGCACCCCGCCGTGCCGAGTTCCTGCCGGCAGAGGCCGCACAACCGCGCGCTCCGGGAGCCCCGCAATGAGCCGCCGCCGGATCGCTCGGCTGGCGCGCTGGGTGCTGCTATCCATGCTGCTCTGCTGCACGCGAGCCGAGGCCGGGCTCATGCCCGAGCGCACGCGGCTGGTCTTCAGCCAGGGAGAGCGCGAACTCAGCCTGCGCCTGGCCAACACCAACCCGCATGCCGTGGTGGTGCAGAGCTGGGTAGACCAGGGCGAGGGCAGCCAGGCACCGGACACGGTGCAGTCCGCGCTGTTCGTCTTGCCTGCGGTACAGCGGTTGTCGCCGCAGGCCATCAGCCAGGTCCGGGTGTTGTACACCGGCGAGCCGCTGCCGACTGACCGCGAATCGGTGTTCTGGCTCAATCTCTACGAGATCCCCCTGCTGGCGGATGCGCCGCAGGCAAGCGCGCCGCGCTTGCTGCTCGGGCTCAACACCCAGATCAAGATGTTCCATCGTCCCCCCGGCCTTGCCGATCCGGGGCCGCAGTGGAGCGATGCGCTGCACTTCCGGCTGCAATGGCAAGCCGGGCAATGGGTCCTGGTCTGCCGCAATGACAGCCCTTACTTTGCTTCCCTTGCCAGCCTGCGGGTCAGTGACGGTAGCCGCGAACTGGTGCCGCGCGTGACCCCCGACCAGATGGCACCGCCCTACGGTGAACAGGCCTTCGTGCTGCCCACAGACGATGCCGCGTTGCCATGGCAGCACCCGCGCCTGACGTTCCAGCTCATCGATGACAGCGGGCGTTCCAGCGATCACGTGCGGCTCTTGATCCCACCCAACCTGCCATGAAGGAAATTCCCATGCATGCCCCCGCTCATTGCGGCCGCTCTGCCGCCGTCCCGCCCATGGACCGCAGACACTTGCTGCTGGCTTTGCGCCGGCGGGAGTTCCAGCCCTTTCTGCAGCCCATCGTCGGAGAGGAAGGGGACTGGCAGGGGGCCGAGATTCTGATGCGGTGGCAGCATCCGCACGCCGGTGTGCTGGCACCGGCTATCTTCCTGGAACGCTTGTCCGAGGAGGGCCTGCTGGCCGCCAGCACGCGCCAGATGCTGCAGCAGGTACGCACGGCGTGGGACAGCGCACCCGCCTGCCTGCGGCAGCCCTTCGTGCTGTCCTTCAATGCCTGTGGTGAGCAGTTGCAGGGCGAGTCGCTGGTGGCCCAGTGCCAGGCCCTCCTGCGCCGCCTGCCGTGGCCGCAGTTGCAGCTGATGATCGAGATGCCCGAGCGCGGTGCCGACCTCGGACCGGAGCGCTGCCGCCGCCTGTTCGCCCAGTGCGAGCGGGCCGATATCGCCATCGCCCTGGATGATTTCGGCATCGGCGACGCGCGCCTGCACCAGCTGGCCTGTGGCCGCGTCAGTTGCCTCAAGCTCGATCGATCGTTTGTTGCTGCCATGCAGGGCAATTCCCTGTACAGTCGCCTCATCGAAACCATCGTCAGCCTGGCCGCCGAGTTCGATGCGACCGTCACCGCCGAAGGCATCGAGACCCGGGGCCAGTGGCAGCGCTTGCGCCGGATGGGGGTGCGGCGCTTCCAGGGATATTATTTCGCCAGGCCGCTGGCGATGCCGGAGTTCTTCCGGCAGATGCAGCGCCGCCGGGGCCAGGCGGCCACCAACTGAGCAGCGCGGAAAGGGAATGCCAACATGGCGACCAAGGGGACATTGATACGGGTCGGGATCGCAGATGATTATCCGGTCGTGTTGCGGGGCATCGAAGCCATCCTGGCCACCTGCGCCGACCTGGCGCTGGCCTTCTCGGCCGAGAGCATCGCGCAGCTGATGAGCTGCCTGGAGCGCGATCCGGTGGACGTGCTGCTGTGCGACTATGCCTTTGATGATGATCCCCAGGCCGACGGGCTGGACCTGCTCAAGCGCCTGCGCCGCCAGCATCCGGCGATGAAGGTGATCTTCCTCAGCGCCCATGCCCAGCCACAAATCATTTCCAGCGCACTGGAGCTGGGGGCGGCCGGTTTCATCGGCAAGAACCGCAGTGATTTCGTCAACCTGCCGCAAGCCGTCTGCAGCGTCCACCACGGCCAGGTCTATCTGCCGCAGTCGCTGTCGTCGGCCTTGCTGGGCAGTCTCTTCAATGTCAACGCACGCCAGACCGGGCTGGCCTTGTTGTCCGAGCGCGAGCTGGTGGTGGCGCGCATGATCTGCCAGGGCATGTCCATCAGCGACATCGCCGAGCGCCTCAACCGCAGTCCCAAAACCATCAGCAACCAGAAGGTGGCGGCCATGAAGAAGCTGGGGGTGAGCAATGACGTCGAACTGAGCAGGATCTTCCAGAACCTGGGCCACTGAGAGCAGCGATGCCGCGCCAGATCCTTGCCCTGTCGGAGCGCTACTATCGCCGGCTCCTGTATGGCTGTGCCACGCTGCTGTCGGTGGCCATCGTCTGCGCGGTGATGTTTCTGGGCTACAGCGCCTTCACGCAATTCCGCGAACGGCAGATCGGCAGCTTCACCAGCAAGCGCGAGCAGATCAAGTCCGAGGTCGATCGTCTCACCGCGCGGGTGGTCCAGTTCGCCGAGATGTATGCACGCCTGCAGCATCTCTACAAGAAGGAACTGATGGTGCTCGATACCTACAGCGAGCGCGTGGATCCCGGCGAGATTACCCGCAGTCCCGAGAGTCTGACGGTGGTTCCTTTTTCGCTCGTGATACGCGGTGACACCGCCGCCGACCGCCTGCGCCTGGCCACGCTGCTGCTCCTGCTGCGGCAGGCCTCGGCCTTGCCGATGTTCAATCCGGCCGAGCCCGGTGTCACGCTGGACGGCTTCATCTATACCGCAGAGGCCGGCTTCCTGGCGGTCTCGCCGCCGCTGTCCGGCGTGGAAGAGCAAGAGGTACGCCGGCTCGGCATCTCGCCCTACATCAGCGCCATCAGCGCACCGGTTGATGCGGCCTTCGCCGCCGAGCGCGAACGGGCGGCGCGCGCCCAGGGCAGCACCGGGCAGCGCGTGCTGTGGATGAGTCCGGCCTTGAGCGCACCGCTGCAGCGCTCGGCCGTGACCCGGCTGGCCGTGCGCATTGCGCTGGACAAGGGTGACCAGGCAACGGCCGTGTTCTCGGTGCCGGCCAGCCAGTTCCGCCAGTTCTTCATGAAGAACGAAGAGATGCCTGGCCTGATGGTGTTTGAAGGGCAGGGCAGCACACGTTTGCTGAGCAGTCCCGATCCGCACGTCAATCCGCTGCTGATGCGCCACATCCAGGAGCATGTGCGGCATGCCGCCGATCCGCACGATCACGTCGGCCATTTCCACGATGACGGCAGTTTCTTCATTGCCCAGACCATCGAGGGACCGGAGTGGGTGGTGGTGCTCACCTTCACCTGGCGCGACGTGCTGGCCGGCTTGCAGGGCGACTTCACGACGGGGGCCGTCTGGGGTTTGTTTGCCTTGCTCTTCGTCTGGGTCGCTACCCTGTATTTCGACCGCTGCGTGATCGGGCCGCTGCAGAAGAAGGCGCTGGCCATGGTGGAGAGCCGCCAGTTCAGCCAGACCATCATCGATACCCTGCCGGTCGGCATCGCCGTCTATGCGCCCGGCTCGGGCGAAGTGGTACTGCGCAATGCGGTGGCTTCGCGCATGCTGGAGCAGTCGGCGCTGCCCTGCGCGGCCTTCTACGCGCAGATCCTCACCGCAGTGCGGGTCGGCGACAATCTGCGCCAGGCCATGATCGAAGCCGAACTGCCGCTGCGCGATGGCGGTATCAGCCATCTGGGCGCGGTCTGGTCGCGCACGCGCTTCTCGGGCCAGGATGTGCTGCTGCTGGGCATGATCGACCTCAACATGCAGAAGGCGCACGAAGCCCTGATGCGCGAAGCCAAAAGCATGGCCGACCGCGCCAACCAGGCCAAGTCCATGTTCCTGGCCCAGGTCAGCCACGAGATCCGCACGCCCCTGCATGGGGCCATCGGGCATATGGAGTTGCTGGCGCGGGAAGAGCTGTCGTTGCCGCAGCGGCAACGCATCGAGCTGATCCGTCATGCCTTCGACATGCTCATGGGGCTGGTCAACGACATCCTCGACATCACCAAGATCGAATCGCAATCCATCACGCTGGCCTCGGAAACGCTGCAGCTCAACGACTTGCTGGAAGAGTGCGCGCAGCTGTTCGCACCGCTGGCACTGGACAAGGGACTGGCCTTCTCCTGCCTGCCCGCCGTGGCACTGGAAGCACCGGTGCTGGGCGATCCGCGGCGGTTGATGCAGATCCTGCACAACCTGGTCGGCAATGCCGTCAAGTTCACGGCGCAGGGGCGCATCCGCTTGTCGGTGCGGCTCCTGCGCCGCGAACCGGCGCGCATGGTGGTGCGCTTCGAGGTCAGCGATACCGGCATCGGCGTCTCGCCCAGTGCCCGGCAACGCATCTTCAAGTCACTGCAACAGGCCGATGACAGCATCAGCCAGCGCTTTGGCGGCACTGGCCTCGGTTTGTCGCTGTGCCGCCGCCTGGCCGAGCTGATGGGGGGCGATATCACTCTCGACAGCGAGCCGGGCCGGGGCAGTGTTTTCGGTGCGGAAATCACGCTGGCGCTGGTGGAGGGAGGCGGTACGCTGCCGGTCTCGCGTCCCTTGGCGGGCAAGACCGTGGCATTGCATTGTCACGATGCAGATATGGCAGCCACGCTCTGCGACTATCTCGCCGCGTGGGGTGCAGCGCGGCGTGACAGCGCCAGCGCGCCCGGCGCTGCGATCCATCTGGTCGCACCGGATTGCGTGGATGATTTCATCGCCTGCGTGCAAAACCAGTCCGTGCCGGCCGTGCTGATCTGTCCTGACGTGGCCATGCGCGCCAGTCTTGCGCCTGGCTGGCAACAGGTCAGCGCCTTCGACCGGCACGACTGGCTGCGCGCGCTGGCCAGCCGGCCTGCTGCTGTGGAGCCGCAACCGGTGGCAGAGCTGGTCAGTGTGGCCGCCGGACTCGACGTACTGGTGGTAGAGGATGACTATGTGAACCTGACCTTGATGCAGCAACAATTGCAGGCGCTGGGCTGCGCCTCTCCGCGGCTGGCCCGCGATGGTCTGGATGCACTGGCGCAATGGCAGGCGCACCCCGCCGATGTGCTCATCACCGATCTGGGCATGCCCGGTCTGGATGGCGTGGCGCTGGCCACGCGTGTGCGGGAGCAGCAGCCGCATGCCCGCATCATTGCCACTACGGCGGCGGGTCCGGGCAGTCTGGCGCAACTGCCGGCAGCGCTGTTCGATGCCCTTCTGATCAAGCCAGCCTCACTGCAGCAGATGCAGGAGATCCTGACGCGCCTGATACGCACGACGCCAGCGCCATCGGTGCAGGCGGAGCAGACGATGCCGCTCGACCCGTTTGAACGGGTAGTGCGGGAGGCTTTCCGGCAGAGTTGGCCGGCGGAAAAAGAGAAACTGCAGCAAGCCATCGATCGCGGTGAGCATGAACGCGTGCTGCGCATCCTGCATCGCCTGCAGGGGGGACTGCAAGCCATGGGGCTCGATGACCTGGCAGCGCGCTGCGTCGAACTCCAGCACGCCATCACGGCGGGAGAGCCCTCGGCGCTGACGGCCTGCAGGGAATGGATGAAGGCCATGGAGTCTGCCAGCTGAGTGCGAACAAGTTCTTCATGTTCATCCCCCATTTTCTGTCGATTGAGTGTTCGGGGCTGTGCACACTACAATGGCCGCTCTGCAGATCCTGAAGCGCGGTGGTAACAAGCACGGATGAATTTCTCGACAGGCAGCGTGTGTGGACATGCGCATGCCCATGCTTGGTGCGGCGATCTTGGTGAAGGAATTGACCAAAAAATATCCGCCGCCTGCATCATGCAGCCGCGGATTTTCCCGTTTTTTTCACAAGGGAGGCACGCGGTGTGAGCCTTGCTGCGCGCTGGTGCAAGAACGAGCGAGGATGCCGTCGCGTGGTGCAGGGCCGAAAAATCAGCGCGTGACGCTGCGCGTCTGCTTGGGCAATTCGCCAAAGCGCTCGCGATAGTAAGCCGAGAACCGTCCCAGATGCCCGAAGCCGAACTCGAAGGCGGTATCGGTGATGTTGGCACCGGGATGCGTGAGCAGGCGCTCGCGCACGGCATCGAGCCGGATGTTGCGCAGCAGGTCCATCGGCGCCACGCCATATTGCTGGTGGCACAGCGCATTGAGCGCGCGCACGCTCACGCCGGCCGCACCGGCCAGGTCGGCCAGCGCCAGCGGCGCGCACAGGCGGCTGCGGATGTAGCGCTCCAGCATGTCCAGGCGCTGCAGCTTGCCGGCACCGACCAGGCTGTCGGCCGATTCGCTGGCCGCACGCTGACCGCTACTGGAGGCATGCACGGGCTCCACCGTGGACGTCAGTTGCGAGAGCAGGAATTGCGCAGCGCTGCGTTCGAAGTGCTGCACCCATTCCCCCTGGCCTGCGCCCTGGCCGGGCAGGGCCAGCACGCGCAGCAGCGACTGGATCAGCAAGTCCCAATAGGGCGCGGCCTGCTGCGGCAGCAGGAACACCGAGGGGACATCCATCGGACCGCGCTGGCCGACCGCACGCAATTCCTCGAACAGGGCCAGCGGCACCTTCAGGATCAGTTGCTCGGAGCCCGCCTGCCACCACAGGCGCAGATTCTTCTTTGGTGCAATCAGCGCCGTATGGCCTTGCGGGATGCACACCTTGCGGCCATCGGATTCGATCTCGGCGCTGCCCGAGAGCGTCATGTGGACCAGTGCAAAACCATTGAACAGGCGCGGACGCACGACGACCTCGGCACCATACTTGAGCATGAAGATCTGCAACTGCTGGATCGCCGCCTTGAAGAGCACGGTATCGACATCGTCGCCCTTCCAGAACAGGTCATGTTCCGCGAGTTCGTTGGCGACCTGGGCGTGACAGTCGACCTTGCGGGTAGAGTGAAAAACGCGGCGACGATACAAGGGCTCCAGACTGAGCGCATGGACAGTGTTGAGCATGTTAACCTCTTAACGCTGCGCTTCCGCACGGGCCGGTGGCGGAAGAGCGGTGGTACCGGGTAGGGGTGCTGCTGCGTGCAGACGGCGCGGGAGCCGGTCTGCCTTGCACCTTCATGGACGATGCGAACGAAGTGCGCGCTGTCTGCTTTCCCTCAGCCAGCGGCGGCTGCGTTCAGCGTCATGCAAGTGCAAGTTTCATGCCCGGGATGGAAGGTCGTCGGCGGTGCGCAGAGCAAAGCGCGCCAGCATGGGCGGGGTGGATCATGTCGGTCTCCTCTACGGTCTTCTGGTCGGACCCTGCTGCCGTGGACGCGGGCCTCGTTGCTGTGGGGCACGGCTCTGCGGCCGGTTGATCGCCGATTCTATGCGCTTGGCGGATGAACGTACAATATCAAATCAGCATCATGGTATGCCTCGGAGGTATAGTGGAACTGCGTCATCTCAAGTATTTCAATGCCGTCGCCAGCACGCTCAGTTTCAGCCGTGCGGCCGAATTGCTGCACATTGCTCAGCCGCCCCTGAGTCGGCAGATCCGCCAGCTCGAGGAAATGCTCGGGGCTGAGCTGATCGACCGCGCCTCGCGTCCGATTGCGCTCACCATGGCGGGCAAGTTCTTCTACGAACAGACCTTGCAGGTATTGTCCCGGCTGGAACAGATCGAGGAAGGAACGCGCGTCATCGCCCATGGACAGCAGCACTGGTTCAACATCGGTTTCGTGCCCTCGGCGCTGTATGGTTTGCTGCCCGAGATGATCAAGCGTTTCCGCGCCGACATGCCGGACATCGAAATCGGATTTTCCGAGATCGTGACCATGGAACAGATCGAGGCGCTCAAGTCCGGACGCATCGATGTAGGCTTCGGACGCCTGCCCATCAGCGACCCCGACATCCTCTGCGAGACCATCGTGGAAGAACCGCTGGTGGCGGTGTTCCCGCTGGGCCATCCGCTGCTGGCGCGCAGCAAGGTGACGCTGGCGCAACTGGCCGAGGAACGTTTCATTCTCTATCCGGCCAAGCCCCGTCCAAGCTATGCGGACCAAGTGCTGGACATTTTTTCCAGCCGCGCCCTGCGGCCGGCCATCGTCAAGGAAGCCAACGAGATGCAGACCGCCATCGGCCTGGTCGCCGCAGGCGTGGGCGTGACCCTGGTGCCGCGTTCGGTGCAGGGGCTGCATCGCTCAGATGTGGTGTACCGGCCGCTGTCGAACAAGGGCGTGCATTCGCCGGTGATCATGAATTTCCGCGCCAATGACCGCTCGCTGTTGCTGCAAACATTACGGTCGACAGCGGCCTCGATTGCGCGCATGCATGCCGAGGAGTACGCCTGATCGCAGGTGTTCAATGGGCGAGATGCAATGCACACGGGCCATGCAATCGCATGGCCCGTGGTCGTTCAGTTCAGCGCAGGATCACGCGGCCAGACGCGGACGATTGATGTCGGCCTTGGGCAGGTCCTTCTGTTCCGGCAGCAGGTTGAAGTTGAACTCGATGGCATAGAAGGGCGCATCGACTTCATGCTTGCGGATCTCGGCCGGATCGGTGACGTGCTTCAGTTCCGGCACCAGGCCTTCGCGGGTGGCGAAGGCAAAGTCATCCCACAGGTACGGATCGCCGGCGATGTTGATCTGCGTGGTCAGCTTGCGATAGCCCGGTACCGTGACGAAGAAGTGGATGTGCGCAGGACGGCTGCCATGACGGCCCAGCTTGTTGAGCAGGCGGTCGGTAGCGCCCCCCGGCGGCACGCTGTAGCCGACCGGCACGCGGCTGCGGAAGCGATAGCGGCCTTGCTCGTCGGTGCGGATGGAGCAGCGCAGGTTGAACGGGCTCTGGTCCGGATCGAAGAAGGAATAGCGGCCCAGGTGATTGGCGTGCCAGACTTCCACCAGCGCATTGGCCAGCGGCTTGCCGTGCTCGTCGAAGACCTGGCCTTGCATGAAGAGGGTGTCGCCCGGCTGGGGATCCTTGTCCATGCGCGCAAAGCCCTTCTGCTCGGGCGCACCCGACACGTACAGCGGTCCTTCGATGGTGCGCGGGGTGCCGCCCTGCACGCCACGGCGCGCTTCGGCTTCATCCATGCGCAGGTCGAGGAAGTGCTCGAAGCCCAGGCCGGCGGCGATCAGGCCGAACTCGCCCGACTTGCCGGCCGAGGTCAGATAATCCACGGCAGCCCAAAATTCTTCCGGCTGCACATCCAGCTCTTCAATCGTATAAAACATGTCGCGCACGAGGCGGTTGACGATGGTCTTGACACGCTGGTTGCCCTCCGCGAGTTCGGTGCTTTCGATTTTTTGCAGTACGGCGTCGATGGCTTTCTTGTCCACGTTGTCTCTCCTGTCTCTGGTTGGATATGTGTGGGGGTGAGTGCGGTTGGTCCGGGCCGATGGATCAGGCCACGGAGACCAGCGGGGTCTTGCGGTCGCGGCGCAGCGCGTTGACGCGATCTTCATCCAGGGTGATGCCGAGGCCGGGGCCGTTCGGCAGTTCCAGAGCGAAGTCGCGGTAAAGCAGCGGCGTGGCCAGGATTTCTTCGGTCAGCAGCAGCGGGCCGAACAGTTCGGTGCCCCAGGCCAGCGTACCGAAGGTGGCAAACAACTGGGCCGAAGCCATGGTGCCGATGGCGCCTTCCAGCATGGTGCCGCCATACAGTTCGACCTGGGCGGCAGCGGCGATGGCCGCGACTTGTTGCGCACCGGCCAGTCCGCCGGATTGATTGATCTTCACGGCGAATACATCGGCTGCACCCACGCGGGCCAGTTGATAGGCATCCTGCGGACCATGCAGGCTTTCGTCGGCCATGATGGCGATGCGGTTCTTCTGGCGCAGGCGGCCCAGGCCATCGTGATGGCTGGCGGCGATGGGCTGCTCCACCAGGTCCACGCCGGCATCGGCCAGCAGCTGCATGCCCAGCATGGCCTCGGTCTCGGTCCAGGCCTGGTTCACATCCACCCGCACGCTGCCGCGCTCGCCGAGGGCGCGCTTGATGGCGGCCACGTGGGCGCAATCCTGCTGCACGGTGCGTGCGCCGATCTTGAGCTTGAAGATGTTGTGGCGGCGCTGGGCCAGCATCTTCTCGGCCTCCTCGATGTCGCGCGCCGTGTCGCCGCTGGCCAGGGTCCAGGCAATCGGCAGGCTTTCCCGCACACGGCCACCGAAGAGCGTCGACAGGGGCACTCCCAGGCGGCGCGCCAGCGCATCCGACAGCGCGGTCTCGATGGCGCATTTGGCGAAGCGGTTGCCTTGTACATGCTCGGCAATGTGATGCATGCGTGCGGCGACCTGATTGGCATCGGCGCCCAGCAGCAGCGGCGTGATGTAGGTGTCGATGTTGACCTTGATGCTTTCCGGACTTTCTTCGCCATAGGCGAGGCCACCGATGGTGGTGGCCTCGCCCCAGCCGGCTACGCCATCGTTGCCGGTGATGCGCACCAGCACCAGGGTCTGGCGGTGCATGGTGGTCATCGACAGGCGGTGCGGGCGGATGGTGGGAACGTCCAGCAGCAGGACCTCGACGGTTTCAATGGAGGTGGCGGGCAGGGTGGAATTCAAGATGCAGTCCGTAGAAAAGAAGAAGGCAAATGCTGACGATGTCTGACTTGGGATGGATGATAGAAACAAAGCCGCCCGGGTGTCCAAGACCGATTCGGGCATGCTGCATACCTTTTGGGTATAACGTGGAGGGTATGCAAAAAACGGACAATACTGCCCCGCAACTATGCAAATGGCGGATATTCGTCCTTGTGCAGTCTGCCTAAGATGGCTCATCGTCCAGGCCCCGCCTGGCATCCCACGATGAGGACCGTCGCATGAGCACATCCACCGAACTCGAACAGCAAGGCTATGCACCGCTGGTGCAATTCCCCCGCACCGATGGTGCACGCACGCCCTACAAGGTATTCAGTTCCAAAGAGGTCTATGACCTGGAACAGGAACGCATCTACCGTGGCGAGACCTGGAGCTTCCTGGCCCTGGAAGCCGAGATCCCCAATAACGGCGATTACAAAAGTACCTTCGTCGGCGACACCCCGGTGGTAGTCACCCGCACTGAAGATGGCACCCTGGCCGCCTGGGTCAACAAGTGTTCGCACCGTGGCGCCATCGTCTGCCGCACCCCGCGCGGCAATGCCAGTTCGCACAGCTGTGCTTATCACCAGTGGAGTTTCGACTCGCGCGGCAATCTGCTGGGCGTACCTTTCCGCCGTGGCCAGAAGGGCGCCACCGGCATGGCCAAGGATTTCGATCCCAAGTGCCACGGCCTGCGCCAGTTGCGCGTGGACAGCTACAAGGGCCTGGTCTTCGCCACCTTCAGCGAGACCGTGGAATCGCTGCCGGACTACATCGGCGCCGAGATGCGCCCGTGGATCGACCGCATCTTCCACAAGCCCATCGTTTACCTCGGCTGCACGCGCCAGTATTCCAAGTCGAACTGGAAGCTCTACCTGGAAAACGTCAAGGACCCGTATCACGCCAGCCTGCTGCACCTGTTCCACACCACCTTCAACATCTTCCGCGTGGGCATGAAGGCGCGCTCGCTGGCCGACAAGCACCACGGCCTGCACAGCATCATCACCGCCACCAAGAATGAAGTGGAGACGGCGGATGCCTACAAGCAGCAGGAGATCCGCTCCTTCGACGAGGGCTTTTCGCTGCAGGATCCGTCGGTGCTGGGCCAGATCAAGGAATTCGAGGAACTGACCACCAACCACATCCAGCCCATCTTCCCGCAGCTGGTGGTGCAGCAGATCCATAACACCCTGGTGGCGCGCCAGTTGCTGCCCAAGGGACCGAGCAACTTCGAACTGGTCTTCCACTTCTTCGGCTACGAGGACGACACCCCCGAGCTGCGCGCCCTGCGCATCAAGCAGGCCAACCTGGTGGGGCCGGCCGGCTACATCTCGATGGAAGACACCGAGGCGACCGAACTGGTACAGCGCGGTACCGCCCGCGATCCTGACCACTGCTCGGTGATCGACATGGCGCGCGACAACCCCGACCAGGAAGACACATTGATTACCGAAAGCCTGATCCGCAAGTTCTGGATGGGCTACCAGAAACTGATGGGCTTCCCGTCCATCGAGAAGGCATGAGCGAGGCAAAGCAGATGCAAAACATGGAACAGATGAGCTTGTGGTTCGAGCTGCACCAACTGCAGGAGCGCTACGTGCATGCGCTCGACAACGACCGCCTGGAACAGTGGCCGGAGTTTTTCACCGACGACTGCCTGTATGAAATCGTGCCGCGCGAGAACGCCGATGCCGGCCTGCCCATCGGCATCATCTATTGCGACAGCAAGAAGATGCTGCAGGATCGCGTGCTCTCGCTGCGCCACGCCAACATCTACGAGGCGCACACTTATCGCCACATGACTTCGGGGCTGGTGTTCACGCAGAACGCCGACGGTTCGGTGGATGCGCAATCGAGCTACGTGGTGGTGCAGACCTTGCAGAACGGCGAGTCCTTTGTCTACCAGGCGGGCCGCTATGAGGACCGTGTGGTCAGGACCGAGGCCGGCTGGCGCTATGCCCGCCGCCGCGTGATCTACGACACGCTGCGCGTGGCGACCTTGTTGGCCACCCCGATCTGAGGCGGCCATGAGCGAGTGGTTCGATGTCGGCCATGCCGATGATTTCGCCGAGGGCGAAGTGGCCGCAGCCCGCGCGGGCAGCCAGGCGGTGGCGGTGTTCCGCCTGGGCGAGGAGATCTTTGCGCTCAAGGACTTGTGCACCCACGGCAATGCCAAGCTCTCCGATGGCTATGTGGAAGATGGCTGCGTCGAGTGTCCGCTGCACCAGGGGCTGTTCGACATTCGCAGCGGCGCACCGCGCTGTGCGCCGGTGACCGAGGCGGTGCGCAGCTTCCCGGTGCGCGTGGTTGCAGGCCGGGTCGAGATTGGCGTGGGCGGGGATGGCGATGCCGCCGCCATCGCCAGCGCCGAACCGGCATTGCAGTCAGTGCAGGCCACGCTGGAAAGCATCACGCGCGCCGCTCCGGATGTGGCCATCCTGCGCCTGCGCTGTGCAGCGCCGCTGTCCTATCGCGCCGGCCAGTACATCGATCTGTTGCTGGAAGACGGCCAGCGCCGCAGCTATTCCATGGCGACCTATGCCAGGGACGGTAGTGATGTGCTGGAGCTGCATGTACGCCACCTGCCCGGCGGACTGTTTACGGACCGCCTCTTCAACGGCATGCAGCCGGGGCAGCAGTTTTCGCTCGAAGGACCGGCCGGCAGCTTCTTCATGCGCGAGGGCAGCGAGCCGGTGATCCTGCTGGCCAGTGGCACAGGATTTGCTCCGGTCAAGGCACTGGTGGAAGAGGCCATCGCCACCGGCAGCACGCGTGCGATGCGCCTGTACTGGGGCGGTCGCCGTGCCGCCGACCTGTATCTCGATGCACTGTGCCGCGACTGGGCGGCGAGTCTGCCCTGGTTTGATTACGTGCCGGTGCTGTCCGAGGCCGATGCCGCCAGTGGCTGGAGCGGACGCACCGGATTCGTCCACCAGGCCGTGATGCAGGATGTACCGGCGATGCAGTCGTATCAGGTCTATGCCTGTGGCGCGCCGGTCGTGGTAGAGTCAGCGCGGCGCGATTTCACGGCCACCTGCGGCCTGCCGGGGACGGCTTTCTTTGCGGATGCCTTTGTCTCGAAAGCCGACCTGCGTAAATAGTTTTTCCAGGCCGGGCTTGCGGTGAAATCCAGGTTTCACGCGCCGCTGCGCTTCCAGCGTCACACCGAATTCAAACCAAAGAATCTAGAGGGGAATCCAGGCATGAATCGACTCACTAAAGTGGCAGGTGCGGTAATGATGGCGATGGCGGCGGGCGCAAGCCTGTCCGCGCAGGCGGCCGATGTGGTGAAGGTGGGCTTCCTGACCACCCTGAGCGGCCCGGCCAGTGCGCCTGGCGTGGATGAGCGCGAAGGCTTCATGCTGGCCATGAAGATGCTGGGCAACAAGCTCGGCGGCGTGCCCGCCGAAGTCATCGTGGTCGACGACCAGTTCAGCCCCGATGCCGCCAAGCAGGGCGCGGACCGCCTCATCAAGCGCGAGAAGGTCGATATCCTGAGCGGCTTCGTCTATTCCAACATCCTGCTGGCCGTGGCCCCGGCCGCCTTCGCCAGCAAGACCGTGGTGGTCAGCGCCAATGCCGGTCCGGCGCAACTGGCCGGTGCGGGCTGCAACCCGTATTTCTTCAGCGCCAGCTACCAGAACGACGCCACCCATGAAGCGGCCGGCAAGCTGATGGCCGACAAGGGCTACCAGCGCGTGGCCATCATCGCCCCCAACTATCCGGCAGGCAAGGATGCCTCGGCGGGCTTCAAGCGTTTCCTCAAGAAAGACCCTGCCGTCGAACTTTTCCCCAAGCTGGGCCAGCTCGATTTCGCTACTGAGATCGCGCAGTTGCGTGCCGCCAATATCGATGCCCTGTATTTCTTCCTGCCGGGTGGCATGGGCGTGAATTTCGTCAAGCAATATGCAGCCGCCGGCATGGACCCCAAGAT
>NZ_DBIC01000155.1:0-11578 GCF_002296545.1 Herbaspirillum sp. UBA812
TGACGGCGTTGGCACGGACACCAGACGACGTCGCCGGCGCGGATCTCGGTGCGCGGCCCGCCTTCGCATTGGGTCCAGCCGACGCCTTGCGTCACGATCAGGGTCTGGCCCAGCGGATGGGTGTGCCACACGGTGCGCGCACCGGGTTCGAAGGTGACGATGGCACCGCCCGCGCGCGCCGGTTCTTCACCCTGGAAGAAACTGTCGATGCGCACATTGCCGGTGAAAAAGGAGGCCGGTCCCTTGGCCGATGGGGTGCTGCCGTTGCGAATGATCTTCATGGAGATGTCCTTTCGTTGGAAGAAGGCCGGCGATCCTGGCGGGCCGTGAGCGCTGCCAGCAAGGCTGCGGCCAGCAGCACGCCTGCGCTGGCAAAGAAAGTGATGTGATGGCCGCCGTGGTCAAACAGCAGTCCGCCCAGGGTGGACCCCAGGCCGATGGCCAATTGCACCAGCGCCACCATCAGCCCGCCGCCGGCTTCGGCATCGTGCGGCAGGGTGCGCGCCACCCACGACCACCAGCCCACCGGTGCGGCCGTAGCGACCAGACCCCACAGCGCCAGCAGCAAGCTGACCGGCAGCACGTGATGGCCGCAGGCCACCAGCGCCAGGGCGATGACGGCCATCAGCAGCGGGATGAAGACCAGCGTGCCGTAGAACCAACGGCGCAGCAGCCGTCCGATGAGCGTAGTACCGATGAATCCGGCCACGCCGATGGCCAGCAGGATCAGCGACAGGGTTTGCACCTGCACCCGCGTTTCGCTTTCGAGGAAGGGGCGCAGATAGGTGAAGAGGGTGAACTGCCCCATGAAGAGCAGGCTCACGCCCGCCATGCCCAGTGCCACCAGCGGTGTTGCCAGCAGGGCCAGCGGATGCGTGGGCGCGGTGTGGCGCGCGGCCGGACGCATGGCCGGCAGGCTGAGCGCCTGCCACAGCAGCGCCAGCAAGGCCACCGGTGCCAGGCACAGGAAGGCGCCACGCCAGCCGATGAGTGCGCCGAGGTAACTGCCCAGCGGGGCGGCCACGACGGTGGCCAAGGCATTGCCGCCATTGAAGACGGCCAGCGCGCGCGCCACCTCGTGCGGCGGCACCAGGCGGATGGCGGCAGCGGCCGACATCGACCAGAAGCCGCCGATGGCGATGCCGATCAGTACACGCCCGGCCATGTAGACCGGATAGTTGGGGGCCAGCGCAATGACCGGGCCGGAGATCATCATCAGCGCCGTCAGCCACAACAGCAGCGTCTTGCGTGGCAGCTGCCCGGCCAGGCGCGCAATGCTCAGGCTGGTGAGCACGGCGAAGGCGCCCGAGACCGAGATCGCTTGCCCGGCCAGGCCTTCGCTCACGCCCAGATCCTGTGCGATGGGCGTCAACAGGCTTACCGGCATGAATTCGGAAGCGACCAGAGCAAAGGCCGTGAGCGTCATGGCGAAGACGCCGCCCCAGTGCGCCTGTACCGGGGTCTCGGGGGCCTGCAGTGAAGAGGTGGTGCAAGAGGAGCTGCTCATGATGATGTCGGGCAACACCCTGCCCGCCGCAGCAGGCTGAAGCTCAGCGTGCACGGGCTGGCAGCGCTTGCCGTGGAGAATGTGAAGGCAATCAGTGTCGCGCGCGTGCGCCGTATTGACTAGGTAATCAATCCTTAATTACCCTATTAGAAAAACTAATCAATGAATCCCGTCCCCCTTCGGTACCGACCACTTGTTTCATCGGCGCGGCCTCCGGCTGATCCGGCTTTATTGCTCACCACAGGAAGGGTGGCTGCATGATCAAACGCAATCTCAATGACTTGCTGGGTTTCGTGACCGTGGCGCGCGAGGGCAGTTTCACGCGTGCCGCCGCCACGCTGGGCGTGACGCAGTCGGCGCTGTCGCAAGCCATCCGCGGCCTCGAAGAGCGCCTGCAGATTCGCCTGCTCACCCGCACCACGCGGAGCATCTCGCTCACGCCCGCTGGCGAGCGCCTGATCCAGTCCATCGGCAATCGCTTCGACGAGATCGAAGCCGAGCTCGATGCCCTCACCGCACTGCGCGAAAAACCCGGTGGCACCGTGCGCATCACCTGCGGCGACGGCATGATCCAGCGCGTGCTGCTGCCCAAGCTGGCCCCGCTGTTGCAGCAATATCCCGACATCAAGCTGGAATTCGACATGAGCTACGCCCTGCGCGACATCGTGGCCGACCGCTTCGATGCCGGCGTGCGCTGGGGCAAGACCATCGACCGCGACATGATCGCGGTGCCCATCGGCCCGCCGCTGCGCATGGTGGTGGCGGCCTCGCCCGAGTACTTCACACGCTATCCGGTGCCGCTGCATCCGAACGACCTGATGGCCCAGGATTGCATCAACCAGCGCATGCCGTCCTCGGGCGGGCTTTACGTATGGGATTTTGAAAAGGACGGCGAAAAGATCAACGTGCGTGTCGATGGTTCGCTCATCTTCAACACCGTGCCGCCGCAGATCGATGCGGCCCTGGCCGGGCTGGGCGTGGTCCTGCTGCCGGAAGACGACCTGCAATCGCATCTGGAGAGCGGCCAGCTGGTGCGGGTACTGGAGGACTGGTGTCCGGTCTTCGAGGGCTATCACCTCTACTATCCCAGCCGCCGCCAGCCTTCGCCGGCGTTCTCGCTGGTGGTCAATGCCCTGCGCTACGACAGCCGCTCACGTCAGCCGGGGTGATGACAGAACGCCTGATTCATAAGCTGGACTGATGACCGCATTCAGCCCGGCGGGACTAATCACGGACCGATGATGCAGCGACAATCAGGTCAGATTGATTGCCTCCGGACTGCCCATGTCTTCCTCTTTCCTGCCGCGCCTGACCGTAGTTGCCGTGCTGATGGCCGGCGCGATGAGCCTCTGCCCGATGACGGCAGCGGCGCAGACCCGTACCCCTGCCAAGAGCCTGCCCATGACCCTGCGCATCACCATCGCCGACACCGTCCTGACCGCGCGTCTCGAACCCGGCCCGGCCGCCCGCGACTTCGCCGCCCTGTTGCCGCTGACGCTGGAGCTGTCCGACTACAACCAGACCGAGAAGATTGCCCAGCTGCCACGCAAGCTGGCCACGCGCGGCGAGCCCGAGGGCTATACGCCGCGCAGCGGGGATATCGCCTTCTATGCGCCCTGGGGCAATATCGCCTTGTTCTACAAGGACTTCGCTTACTCGAAGGGATTGGTCAAGCTGGGCCACATCACCGGTGACATTGCGGTCCTGCGCCAGCCAGGACCGTATATGGCCCTGATCGAGCAGGAATGAATCGCTGCCCCAATCAGGCCGCGTACTTGCGCAAGGCGGCCAGCGGCACGTGCAGTTCCTCGCTGGCGGCGAAGCCTTCCAGCAGGTAATCCACCGCCACCCGCACACGCGGCGCGATCAGCGCCCGGTGCGGGTATTGCAGGCACATCTCGTAATTGCCCGGATGATGGCTGCGCAAGAGCAGCACCTTCAATCGCCCGCGTTGCAGATAGCGCCACGCGTGATGCACCCCGACTTCGGCGATACCCATGCCGGCCAGGGCCGCCTGGACCAGCGCTTCGGGCGAGGACAAGGTCAGCAGTGCGTGTTCGGTATTCCAGGTCATGATGCTGCCGTCGCTGCCCTGGAAATTCCAGGGTGACACCTTGCCGCCCAGGAACTTGCGCGTAATCAGGCTGTGCTTGTGCAGATCCTGCGGGCGGCGCGGTGTGCCGCGCGCCTCCAGATAGGCGGGACTGGCAACCAGCGCCAGGTTCAGTTTGCAGATGCTGCGCGAGACCAGCGACGAATCGGCGATGCGTCCGCCCCGGATCGCCAGGTCATAGCCGTCCTGCACCAGCTCGCTGATGCGGTCATCGAAATCCACTTCCACCGACAAGGCCGGATAGCGCTGGCTCAGCCCCGGCAGCAGCGGCAGCAATTGTTCGCGGCCGAAGGCCGCGCTGGTGGAGATGCGCACGCGCCCGGTCGGTGTCGCGCGTGCCGCCACCACGTCATCGGTTGCCTGTTCCAGTGCATCGAGCGCAATGCGTGCCTGGCGCAGGAAGGCACTGCCTTCCTCGGTCAGGTTCAGGCTGCGCGTGGTGCGGTTCATCAGACGCACGCCCAGCGCAGTCTCCAGCCCGGCCACATTCTGGCTCACCGCAGCTGAGGAGATGCCGAGTATCCGCCCGGCGCCGGCGAAGCTGCCGCTATCGGCGGCCTGCACGAAGGAAATGATGGCGCGTACCCGTTGCGACGTATCCATGGCCGTTGCTCCCCGAAAATTGGATTGATAAGTTCATCTTGATGAATCCTAAAGGATTGCACTGCTACCGTCATGTAATCCATTTGCGCAGAATGAGCCTGTTACGTCATTCCCCGGTCCCGAACAGTTTGATTTATCCACAGGAGAAAACATGAACATCAGCATCGTCTTTGACAGCGGCTACGGCCATACCGAAAAACTCGCCCAGTCCGTGGCGCGCGGCGTGGAGGAAGTCGCAGGGGCTCAAGCCCCCCTGGTGCCGCTCGCCGCCGGCAGCGTGGACTGGGCTGCCATTGCCGCCAGCGACGCCATCATCTTCGGCTCGCCGACCTATAACGGCACCATCTCGGCGCGCTTCAAGCAGTTCATGGAAGACTCGACCCGCCAGGCGTGGATCCCGCAGGCCTGGCGCAACAAGGTCGCGGCCGGCTTCACCAATTCCGGCGCGCTGCACGGCGACAAGCTCAATTCCCTGGTGACCCTGGCGCTGTTCGCCGCCCAGCACGGCATGCTCTGGACCGGTGTCGATCTCTTCCCCGGCAAGAGCGGTGATGAACTCAATCGCATCGGCGGCTGGCTGGGTGCCATGGCGCAATCGGACGATGCCCCCGCCGAGATCACGCCCGGTGCCAGTGACCTGGCCACGGCCGCCTATCTGGGCAAGCGCGTGGCCGAGGTGGCTGCGCAATTCGCACGCGGCCGCGCCTGAACCTCAGGCCCGCGCCTGATCCAGATATCAGTTTTCCCGATATCAATCATCGGTTTTCAGGATTGGCGTAATAACTGGACGGTCCGCATCATGCAGACCTGTCCAACAATCCGCCAAGGAAAATCATGTCTGCCATCACCACCCAGGCCGCCATCATCTGGCCGGCCGGCTATCTGCCCGGTACCACCGACAACACCGTTTCCAATGAAGTGATCATCGCCGGTCTCTCGGCGGCCCAGGTGTGGCCGCTGCTCAACGACACGCGCGCCTGGCCCGGCTATTACGGCAATGCCAGCGAGATCCGCTTCCATGATGGCAGCGGTCCGCTGCTGTCGGCGGGTGCACGCTTCCGCTTTACCACCTTCGGTTTTGCGGTCGAAGCGGAAGTGACCGAATACCTGCCGCCACAGCCCGGCCAGGCCGCTCGCATCGCCTGGCACGGCTGGGTTGAAGGCGATGCCGCGCAGCGTCTGGATGTCCACCACGCCTGGCTGTTCGAAGACCTGGAGGGCGGCCGCGTGCGCATCCTCACGCAGGAGACCCAGAACGGCCAGCCCGCGCGCGAGCTGGCAGCCACCTTGCCCAATCCCATGCTCAATGCCCACCAGGAATGGATCACCGGCCTGGCGCGGGCAGCGGCTGAGGCCGCCACGCCGCGCTAAGGATCAACGCAGCGGCACCAGCCCGGCCGTGGCAAACAGCAGTTGCCGTAGCCAGCGCTGCGCCGGATCGCGGTGCGTACGCTCGTGCCACGCCGCCGTCTTGGTGAAGCCGGCAATCTCCAGCGGCGGCGGCAACAGCTTCAGGCCCTCCACCCCGGCCACCAGCCGGGACGGCACCACGGCCACCAGGTCGGTGCTGCGCAAGATTTCCGGCAATACCAGGAAGCGCTTCACTGACAGGCTCACGCGCCGCTGCAGGCCGCGCTGTGCCAGTGCTTCATCGGTGACGCCGTGGAAGGGATCGCCCGCATACGACACCAGCGCATGATCCAGCGCGCAGAACTGCTTGAGCGAGAGCCGCTGTCCCCGCACCACCGGATGATCCTCACGCATCGCGCAGACGTAATGTTCGTCGAACAGCCGCCGCGCATGCAGGCCCGGCGGCGTATCCGGCGGCGTGGTCAGCGCCAGGTCGATCTCGCCGCGTTCCAGCCGCTCCTGCAGCGGTGCATCTTCCATCGACGCCAGCGCCACGCGGATGAACGGGGCATGCTGCTTGAGCGCCGTCAGGAAGGGCAGGGCGACTGCGCGCAAGGCATAGTCGGTGGCGGCGATGGTGAAATCCAGATGGGCCGTGGCCGGATCGAAGACCGGCGGATGCAGCAGGCCATCGATGTCGCGCAGTACGCGCTGTACCGGTTGCGCCAGTTCCAGCGCCCGTGGCGTGGGCACGATGCCGCGCTGGCTGCGGGCAAACAGGGGATCATCGAAACTCTCGCGCAGCCGCGTGAGGATGCCGCTCATGGCCGGCTGGCTCACGCCCAGACGCGCTGCGGCACGCGTGACGTTGCGTTCATCGAGCAGGGCGGCCAGTGCCTTGAGCAGGTTCAGGTCGAGGGTACGGAGGTCCGGTTTTTTCATGCGCGCAGGATCAGCAGGAAGAGATCTCGCATGGTAGCAAGCCCCTGCGACAAATTGCCACATTCAACAAGTGGTCATACCAGCTTATGCTTGCCGCTCCTGATTTCCCATGCGGCATCCAGGGGACGGCAGCGCAACTGCCGGGGGAGGCCGCATGCACTGCCTATACCAAGACCACTACAAGACCAATGACGACTCACTCCGCCCGTCGGCCCGGGCCGCAGCATCGCGCACGACCCGTGTTCAAACTCACCGCCCTGTCTGGCCTGCTGGCCCTGGGGGCCGCGCCTTGGGCGCTGGCACAATCGGCCAGCGCCGCCGAGGATTCTTCGCTCACGCTCGGTACCGTGGAAGTCAGCGCACGCCGCAGCGGTCCGCTGCAGCTCAACAACGTGCTGACCTCGGTGGACCTGATCGGGGCCGACCGCATCCAGCAACAGCAGGCGCAATACAACTGGGAGCTGTTCGCGCAGTCGCCCGGCGTGATGCTGACCCAGTTCCGCCAGGGCAACGAATCGGGCAAGCTGTCCTTCCGTGGCTTCAACGGCGAGGGCGAGGTCAATGCGGTCAAGCTGCTCATCGACGGCATCCCCAGCAATGACAATGCCGGCGGCATGCCCTTCCTGGGCACGCTGTTCCCGCTCGATATCGCCCGCATCGAGGTTGTACGCGGCACCAACGATGCGCGCTACGGCCTGCACAACATCGCCGGCAACGTCAACATCGTCACCCGCCAGGGCGGCAACTACGACGAGGCGCGCCTGACCTATGGCAGCTTCAACACGCGCCAGGTGCAGGTGGTCAAGGGCGTAGAGAACGGCAACTGGTCGCAGAATTATTTCGTCGGCTACGAAAAATCGGATGGCTATCGCGACCATGCCCAGGCCGAGAACATCGCCTTCTCCGGCAAGTGGTTCTACACCAGCGATGATGGCCGCTATCGCACCGGCCTGAGCATCCGTCATGCCAATGCCTATGCCCAGGAACCGGGCTACCTGACGGCCCAGGACGCGCGCAGCAACCCGACTTCGTCCTATGCCTATGCCCAGTCCGATGGCGGCAACCGCCAGATGGACCAGGTCAGCCTGCACTTCGACGGCGACATCGATGACCAGCTCTCGGTCGGTGCCAAGCTCTATCTGAATCGCGTGCGTGACCAGCGCTGGCTGCGTTATTCCTCCACGACCTCGCAGCAGGAGCGCGTCATCGACGAGACCCACTACGGGCTGTTGACCAATGCCACCTATCGCCCGCGCTGGAAGGCGCTCGAAGGCATGAGCGACCTGGCACTGGAAGGCGGCTTCAGCATGGAGCGCCAGGAAGACCAGAGCCCGCGTTACAACACGGTCAACCAGGTGCGCGTATCGCAGACGCGCGACCATCATTTCGTCTTCGATACGGTGGGTGCCTACGTGCAGGCCGTGATCAAGCCGGTGGAGTCGCTGCGCATCATCCCCGGCTACCGGGTCGACCATGTGGGAGGACGTTTCAACGATCCCTCGCGCGGGGTGAGCTATGGCATCCAGGATTACGGCTACATCCGCCAGCCCAAGCTGAGCGTGGTCTATGCACCGATCCGCGAGGCCAGCCTGTATGCCAACTGGGGCCGCACCTTCCAGGTCGGCGCGGGCGCGGCGGCCTACAAGTCCAACAACAATGACCTGCGTCCTTCCATCAATGACGGCTGGGAAAGCGGCGTCAAGTTCACGCCGGTGGACTGGCTCGATGGTCGCGTGGCGGTGTGGGAGCAGCGTGCCTCGGATGAGGTCAAGCGACGCCTGAACGATCCCACGGGCGATTCGGAAAACGTGGGACGCACGCAGCGCAAGGGTGTCGACCTGCAGATCAACTTGCGGGCCAGCAAGCGCACCACGCTGTGGCTGGCGTATTCGCGCCAGCGTTCGGAAATCATCACGCCGGACCCGACCGCACCCAATACCCTCGGCAAGGAAATCGACCACGTGCCGCGCCAGGTGTATTCCGGTGGCATCGATTACCAGGCCACGGCGGACCTGAAGCTGTCGGCCTCGGTCAACGGCCAGGGCAGCTACTACCTGACCACGGCCAATACCGGCGGCAAGTACGGTGGCTATACGCTCTTCAATGCCAGCGCGACTTATCAGGTCAATGACAAGCTGAGCCTGGAACTGCAGCTCAAGAACCTGGCCAATCGCTACTATGAATATGTCTGGATCAACGACCAGACCCGGCATGCACCAGGGGATGGGCGGGCGGTCTACCTCTCTGCCAATGTGAAGTATTGAGCAAACAAGCGAGCGCCTTGAGGATCAGCGTCGCGCAATGCTGCGCTGGACTTTGCCTCGCACTGGTCTGTGCGCCAGCAGCGCGAGCAAGGCATCGTTTTCCTGCTGCATGGTCTGCGACAGCTCCACCGCCATGAATTCAATGAAGGCGCGTACGGCCGGCACCAGTCCGCGCCGCGACGGAAACACCGCATGCAGCTGATGCGGCGTGCCACGATGCTGAGGGAGCAGCACCCTCAATTGACCGCCTTCGATGGCAGCGTGGCAGACGTTGAAGGGCAGCAGTGCCACGCCGGCACCGCCGATGGCAGCCTGCATCGCCAGATGCATGTCGTCCGTCACCATGGCTGCGACGTAGTCGATCTCGGTGACTTCTCCCTGCGGACCGTGCAGTCGCCAGCGCTGGGCCTGGCCCGGCATGCCGCCGGGACCCAGGCCGCGTTGTCCTTGCAGAGCCTCCACGCTGTCGAAGGGCCCGTGCTGCCGAATGTACGCAGGGCTGGCAGCCAGTACCTGCTGGCTGGTGCCGAAGGTACGCACCACCAGGTTGGAATCTTCCAGCGTACTCCTGACCCGCATGGCCACATCGAAACCCTCGCCGATGACATCGACCCGGCGATTGCTCAATTCCAGCTCCAGCCGCACATCAGGATGGGCGCACAGGAAGCGCGCCAGCAGCGGCGCCAGGAAGATGTGCGCCACCCCCATGGGCGAACTCACCCTTAGCCGGCCCGCAGGTTTGGCCCCCGCCTGTTCGCTCACTTCCACCGCTGCTCGCGCCGCCTGCGTCATGGCTTCGCAGTGGGTAAAGAAAGCCGCACCCACATCGGTGACACGCACCACCCGTGTCGAACGTTGCAGCAGCCGCACGCCCAGTCGCTGTTCGAGCTCGGCCACCCGGCGGCTGATGCGTGATTTGGGAATGTCCAGCGCACGGGCGGCTGCCGAAAAGCTGCCGTGCACCACGACAGACGCAAACAAGGCGAGATCGTTGAGGTCTTCCATGCGCGCTCCGACGATGAGGGAAAGCCTGATTATAAGATCGGCATTGTTCCATGGATGGAACAATCTGGTGCGCCGATGATGGCTAGTGGCGCGGCCTTTGCGTCGGTATCGTCAGTCCCGTGCTCTTCCTCATTGATGACTGAAAGGACCCCGCCATGAAGATTCTCCACCTCGATACCAGTATCCTGGCCGATGCCTCCGCCTCACGTGTCCTGAGCGCGGCCATCGTCGATCATCTGCAGGCCCGGCATCCGCAAGCCCGGGTCAGCGTACGCGATCTGGTGAGTGCGCCCGTCGCCCACCTGGACGGTGCCATTGCCGCCGGCTTCCGCCAGCCCGGTGGCAGCGTCACGGATGCGGGCGTACTGGCCGAGCACGCGCTTTCAGAGACGCTGGTCAGCGAATTCCTCGACAGTGACGTCATCGTCCTGGGCGTACCGATGTACAACTTTTCGGTGCCCAGCCAGCTCAAGGCCTGGCTGGACCGTGTGGCCCAGCCGGGACGCACCTTCCGCTATACCGAACAGGGGCCGCTGGGATTGTCCGGTGACAAGGCGGTGATCGTGGCTTCCACGCGCGGCGGCATGTATTCCAGCGGACCGGCGGCGGTGATGGACCATCAGGAGTCGTACCTGAAGGCCTTCTTCAGTTTCCTCGGCATCCAGCGCGTGCGCTTCGTACGTGCCGAACGGCTGACCAAGGGGGCCGAGCTGCGCAGCCAATCCATGCGCGTGGCGCTGGACGAGATCCCGTCCGTTGTGGCCGACCTGCTGGCCAACTGATCGGGAGCGCATCATGATCTTTGCCATCGTCCTCACCTATATCCGACCCATCGAGGAAGTGCAGCGGCACCTCGACCCGCACAAGGCCTGGCTTGCCGCGCAGCTCAAGCAGGGCCGCGTGATCTGCGCGGGCCCGCTGGCGGCGGGCGGCGGCGGACTCATCCTGGCATCCTGCGCCGATGAAGCGGACCTGCACGCGATGATGGCGCTGGATGCCTTCATCAGCCAGGGCGTGGCCAGTTACCAGGCCCATGGCTGCACACCCGCCCTGGCTGCCGCTGGCTTCCCGGCGCACTGGGTGCCACAGGCCACCTTCATCGGATGAGGAGCGCAAGAGCGATGAAGCACAACCTGGACCGCCATCGCCTGCGCAGGCGTTGGATGCTGGCCGGCCTGATGGCCTGGCTTTTTCTGATCCCGTTTCTCTCACCGGCCCAGACCATGCGTACCGAGCCTGCCCCCTTGATCGATATCGTCCTGGTCCACGGCGCGTTCGCCGATGGCTCCAGCTGGAGCAAAGTGATCGCGCTCCTGCAACGCAAGGGCTATCACGTGACGGCGGTACAGAATCCGCTCAGCAGCCTGGCGGCCGATGTGGCGGCCACTTCCCGCGTCATTGCGCGCCAGCCGTATCCGGTGCTGCTGGTCGGGCATTCGTGGGGCGGGGCGGTGATTTCGGAGGCCGGGAATCAGGAGAAGGTGAAGGGACTAGTCTATCTGTCAGCGCTGGCGCCGGATTCCGGCGAGAGCGTGGCGCAGGCCTTGCAGCGACTGCAGGCACCCATGCAGGGCCTGCAGCCGGACCACGACGGACTCATCTGGCTGGATGACCCCAAGGTATTTGCGCAGGTGATGGCGCACGACGTGGCGGTCGATCAGGTACGTGCGCTGGCGGCCGTGCAGCAACCCATTGCCGCCAGTGCCTTCGCGGAACCGGTCATGCACGCGGCCTGGCACGACAAGCCTGGCTGGTATCTGGTCACGCAGGGCGATCACGCCTTGTCGACCGCCG
>NZ_DBIC01000290.1:0-6467 GCF_002296545.1 Herbaspirillum sp. UBA812
TGGAGCGCAAGGGTCCCTTCCCGGTCAGCGTGATCGTGGCCGATCTCAACGGCCTGAAGGACGTCAACGACGAGCTGGGCCACGCCACCGGCGACACCCTGCTGCGCCGCGTGGGGGAAGTGCTGGGCAAGGCGGTGGAACGTCCCTGCAGCGTGGCGCGCACCGGCGGTGACGAATTCGCCATCCTGCTGCCTGCCACCGACGAGCGTGGCTGCCAGTTGCTGATGGACCAGATCCAGAAACTGGTCGAAGTGAACAATCAATACTACTCGGGTGTCCCCCTGAGCCTGTCGATGGGCGCGGCTACCGGCGTTCCCGGCGAGCGTCTGGAACAGGTCGTGCAGCGGGCCGACAGCCTGATGTATGAAGCAAAACGCCATTATTACGCCAGCACGCCAGGCCTCGAACGCCGTCATCCGGACGACTGAAAACGTGTCCGCGCCCTATCCCTGCCCGCGTGAAGAACTGGCCCTGGCGGCGGGCGCGGAAACGCTGGCGGCCGATATTCTGCGCAGCGCGCCCGGCCAGCCCGTCCATACACTGGTGCTGCACGGGGCCGGGCAAGGGGACCGCCAGCGCCAGTGGCCACTGCGGCAGGCCCTTGCGGCACGAGGCTGCGCCAGTGCCGCCATCGACTTTTCCGGCCATGGGCAAAGCAGTGCCCTGCTGCCCAATTCCCTGTCCAAACGTTTGGACGAAGCACAAGCCGCGCTGGACCGCCTCACCGTCTCGCCGCGCACCGTTGTGGGCGTGAGCATGAGCGGCGAAATCGCCCTGCGCCTGGCCTGCCGGCCGGAGAACCGAATCACCCATGTCGTCACGCTGGTCGGTGCGCTCTATGATGGTGCCGCTTTCATGTTGCCTTTCGGGCCGGCCTTCAGCGCGGCCTTGCGGCGCCCGCACAGCTGGCGGGATGCCGAAGTGCTGCAGATGATCCGTGCTTATCGCGGACGGCTCACCCTGATCCGCGCCAGCGAGGATGCCGTCATCCCGGCCGAGATCGCCGAACTGATCCGGCAGCACGCCAGCCCGGCCAGCGACTGCCGCATCGTCGACCTGCCGGGCGTGGATCATCGCGTCAGCGAACGCAGCGCGCAGGATGCCGCGCTATGCGCACAGCTGGCCGCACTCATCACCGACTGAATTGCAGGGAATGAAGGGGAACCGCCTCAGGCCAAGGTCGAGATCAGGCCGCCGACCACGTTCTGGTTGACGATGTCCTCGACGATGGAACCGGTCAGATCAGGCTGGGATTTGAGCAGCAGGGAGAGCTGCGAACTGAGCCCCTCGCCGGCGAACATGCCTGAGCCATCATAGATGCCCGAAGTCGCCCCCGGCGTGACGATGCTGCCCAGCACCCCCTGGTAATAGCTCTGGGTGGCCTGGTTCTGGGTGAGATCGGTGGAGGTGCCGGCCGACGAACCGGCATTGACGATGGAATCAAACAGCCCCGCCGCATTGTAGGTCAGGCCGGAATTGGCGGAGGACCCGCCGCCCAAAGTCACGATCACCGAAGCCTCCGACGACAGCTCGACCGCCTGCGCTACGGCCGCAGGATTGCTGGCTGCAGTCACCGGATTGGAAGTGCCGCTGCTACCCAGGCCGTAGGGATCCAGGCTGCCCAGCGTGGTCAAGGTGGAGGTAGAGGATGTGATCGCCATGTTCATACCATCAACGCGCGATATGCAGCAACGCGCTTACCATGGGATTCTAGGAAACTCTGCCCTGCTCGGCAAGGCAGACTTGACGACGCTGACCGGCCGATGCCCGGCGCAATGCAAAACACCCGGCCGGGGCCGGGTGTTTCTTGTCATGCGGGAAGATGCTCCGTCAAGCTTAACGGGCATCAGTGCGGCAGATCGCCATGCTCATCCTTGGTCTGCACGATACTGACCGGCTTGCCCTTGATGCGGCGCCAGATGTAGACGCCATAGCCGGACAGGCCATACAGCACGAACAGCCCGAACAGCACCTTGGACGGATCGCTGGAAATGAGCACCAGCGCCACCACCACCAGCAGTGCCGCAATGAAGGGCACCGGCTTGCGGAAGTTGACATCCTTGAAGCTGTAGAACGGCACATTGGTGACCATGGTGATGCCGGCGTAGAGGGTGATGACCCAGCCATACCAGCTCAGGTCAGTGCCGGCAAAACGCAGGTCATCCATCAGCCAGACGAAGCCGGCCACCAGGGCCGCAGCCGCGGGGCTGGGCAAGCCCTGGAAGTAGCGTTTGTCGACCACGGCGATGTTGGTATTGAAGCGAGCCAGGCGCAATGCACCGCCGGCGCAATACACGAAGGCTGCCAGCCAGCCCAGCTTTCCCATGCCGCGCAGCGACCATTCATAGACCACCAGCGCCGGCGCGGCACCGAAGGAGACCATGTCGGAGAGGCTGTCGTACTGGGCGCCGAATTCGCTTTGCGTATTGGTCATGCGGGCCACGCGGCCATCCAGGCTGTCGAGCACCATGGCCACGAAGATGGCGATGGAGGCGTAGTCGAACTTCAGGTTCATGGCCATCACGATGGCGTAGAAACCGCAGAACAGCGCGGCTGTGGTGAAGGCGTTGGGCAACAGGTAGATGCCGCGCGAGCGCCGCCGTGCCACTACCTGCCCGGCCTCGTCCAGTTGCGCAGCCTTGGGGCGGCGCAGCGATTTCGGGAAGGGAATGCCGGCTTTGGCCTTGCGTCGTCGTAATGTGGGCATCGATGTCTATCAGTGAGGAGGACGGAAATCGCAGCACGCAGTCTGCGCCGGGGCCTCATCCGTGACGCCGCTGCAAGCACAGGCTGGCGCGCGGCACGGTGAGGCCTTCATGGTGTGATCAGAGTTCGGCCAGAATGGTTTCGGTGGCCGAGACCTTTTCACCGACGGTGACCTTGGGAGTGGCCGTCAGCGGCAGGTAGACGTCCACGCGCGAACCGAAGCGGATGAAACCGTAGCGCTGGCCACGGGCCAGGGTGTCGCCCGCCTTGACGTAGCACAGGATGCGGCGCGCGATCAGGCCGGCCACCTGCACGCAGGTCACGCTGTGACCGCTGGTGGTGGTGATGGCCAGGGCATTGCGCTCGTTTTCCAGCGAGGCCTTGTCGAGGTCGGCATTGACGAACTTGCCGGGGAAGTACTGCACCTTCTCGATCTTGCCATCCACCGGGGCACGGTTGGAGTGGACGTTGAAGACGTTCATGAAAACGCTGATCTTCAGGGCTTCGCGGTCGGTGTAGGGGTCATGGGCACGGGCCACGACGACGATACGGCCATCGGCCGGGGACAGCACGGCATTGGCGGCTTGCGGGATCACCCGCGGCGGATCGCGGAAGAACTGCAGGACGAACAGCGCGATGATCCACAGCGGGAAGGACCAGGCGCCGCAGAAATAGGTTGCCAGCGCTGCCACGACCACGGCGATGGTCAGGAAGGGCCAGCCTTCGCGGGCGATGATGGGATGGGGATAGTGGTTATTGTTCAATGTTGCTCCAATGATCGCGCGGTACTCGCGGAAAGTTCAAAAGTAAAAGCGTGCCTATTCTAGTCCAGCGCCCGTTAAATGCAATGAAATGCGCCGCCATCCGGCCGGTGGCGGTGCATCTCGGGGCATCCAGGACAATTTTTCGAGAACCGGGCCAGGGCATTGCCCGGCACCGGCTCAGCGCGGCTGCGGGCGGGAGAAACTCAGCTTGAGTTCATTGCGCGCCAGCCCGCGCGGACCGGTCAGTTGCATCTGTCCGATCAGGATCGTCACTTCGGCATCGGCATAGTCCAGGCCGGTGACTTCGGTGATCTGGCGCAGGTCGCCCTGGCGGCGTTCCTGCGGCTCGTCGGCGATGATGCCCGGCGGCTCCTTGGCCAGCGGTGCACAAGCCTTCACATCGTTGACCAGGCGCTGGTAGGCACGTCCCATGTCCGCTGGCGTCGAATAGCGCCAGATGCAGGTATAGACCGAGGAATTGTCGGCAATGGCGCAGCTCTCGGCACCATCCAGCATGAAATTGGAGAGATAGACAGGGCCGCGCTTGTCGCCCTTCATGACGGCATCGGGGCCGTCTTTCTTCCAGCCGTCGAAGTGCGATTGCGACTGCTGGTGGATGGCTCGCAGGTCGGCACAAATGTCGGCATGCGCCGTGCTGGCCACCAGTGCGGTGAAGAGAGGCAGCAGCAGCTTGGTGATGGTCCGCATGATGAGATGATCTTCTTGAAACGGAAAGGGAGGCCGATTATAGCCTCCCTTCCCTGCCGACCCGAGCGGGTTGACGATTCTTGATATGAACTGTCCGGCGCGAACAGTCCGGCGTGTTCACTTACTTGAAGCGCACCTTGCCCACCAGGCGCATGCTCACGGTGGACTCACCCGGCTCGAAGCTGGGCTCGGCCACCGTCGTGCTTTCCTGGACCATGTCGGCACGCATGGCCTTGGCCATCATCGGGGCGGGAGCCGGCGCGGCATAGTTGCCCGAGCCTTCGAAGTCCACGGTTTCAATCACGGCATCCGACGGGGCGCGATGCATGGCATTGGCGATGAAGCCGATGCGCTCTTCCAGGTTGCGGTAGGTGGCGTTGACCAGCGTGGCATCCAGCTTCTTGGCGGCCGCCGGGCTCAGGCCGAATTGCAGGCCGTTCAGGCTCATCAGGGCCTGGGCCGAAGAGACGGTCTTGGGCAGCGCGGCCAGGTTCTCGGTGGTCATCTCCAGATACTGGCCGACGCGCCATCCCACGACTTGCCGCGCCTTGGCTGGCTGGCGGGGCTGTTGCGGCGTGACTTGCGGCGGTTCTGCATAGACCGCGTAGGTGTAATAGCCGTAGCTCTTCAATGCCGCTTGCGGGTCCTGGCGCTTGAGCAGGTCAATGCCCTGCTTCATCTTCTGGTTCACGCGGGAGGCGGCAGCGGCCTTGTCCTTGTCCTGCTCTTCGACTTGCAGGGTGACGCGTGCCTGGTCATTCGGCACGCTGATCTCGCCATTGGCCGGCACCACGACCATGGTGCCGGTGGTCGGGACCGGGGCCGGCGCGCTCATGGCGGTCTGCGCCTGAGATTGTGCAGCGATACAGGCGGTCGCCAGGACGGCACCCAGCATCAGTTTGCGGGAAGGTGTCATAAGGGATCCTCTTTATTCTTGGTCGGTGACGGGGTGATGATAGCTTCATATCGAAAGCATCAACCCTGCACTTCGACGACCGCCAGCACGGAATGGTTCTTGGCCAAGTGCAACAAGGCGTAACACAATGACAATTCCATCACCCTTCCCTGGCCCACGGACCAAAAAAAACGCCACGGCGAACCGTGGCGTTTTTCTCGATTGCAGCTTGTAGCGGCAGATCAGTTCTTGGTCTGGTCGACCAGCTTGTTGGCCTTGATCCAGGGCATCATGGCGCGCAGCTTCTCGCCCACGATTTCGATCTGGTGTTCGGCGTTGATACGACGACGCGACATGAGGGTCGGTGCACCGGCCTTGTTTTCCAGGATGAAGCTCTTGGCGTATTCGCCGGTCTGGATGTCTTCCAGGACCTTCTTCATGGCAGCCTTGCTCTCGGCGTTGATCACGCGCGGGCCGGTCACGTACTCGCCGTATTCGGCGTTGTTGGAGATCGAGTAGTTCATGTTGGCGATACCGCCTTCATAGATCAGGTCGACGATCAGCTTGAGTTCGTGCAGGCACTCGAAGTAGGCCATTTCCGGCGCGTAGCCAGCTTCGACCAGGGTTTCGAAACCGGCCTTGATCAGTTCCACGGTACCGCCGCACAGCACGGCTTGTTCGCCGAACAGGTCGGTTTCGGTTTCTTCGCGGAAGTTGGTTTCGATGATGCCGGCACGGCCGCCGCCGTTGGCGGTGGCGTACGACAGGGCCAGGTCACGGGCCGAGCCGGACTTATCCTGGTGCACGGCGATCAGGTGCGGCACGCCGCCACCCTGGCTGTAGGTCGAACGCACGGTGTGGCCGGGGGCCTTGGGGGCGATCATGATGATGTCCAGGTCAGCGCGCGGCACGACTTGGCCATAGTGGATGTTGAAGCCGTGCGCGAAGGCCACGGTCGCGCCTTGCTTGGCGAAGGGAGCGACGTTTTCTGCATAGACCTGGCCGATGTTTTCGTCCGGCAGCAGGATCATGATGACGTCGGCATCCTTGACCGCGTCGTTGACTTCGGCGACCTTCAGGCCAGCCTGTTCAGCCTTGTTCCACGAAGCGCCACCCTTGCGCAGGCCGACGGTCACCTTGACGCCGGAATCCTTCAGGTTCAGGGCGTGGGCATGGCCTTGCGAACCGTAACCGATGATGGTCACGTTCTT
The DNA here is from genome assembly GCF_002296545.1 of Herbaspirillum sp. UBA812. Taxonomy (NCBI): domain Bacteria; kingdom Pseudomonadati; phylum Pseudomonadota; class Betaproteobacteria; order Burkholderiales; family Oxalobacteraceae; genus Herbaspirillum; species Herbaspirillum sp. UBA812. The sequence continues at coordinate 6,285 of NZ_DBIC01000290.1, forward strand.
GTTCTTGATCAGGGACAGGTCTGCGTCTTTGTCGTAGAAAACTTTCATGATTTTTTCCTATGTTCCGAGTAACTCGAATTTGAATGTATGTATGTGTGTGTGATGCGTACTGCTGGCGCGGTCGATCAGATCTTCAGGATCCGTTCGCCGCGGCCGATGCCGGAGCCGCCGGTACGGACCGTT
>NZ_DBIC01000130.1:0-10468 GCF_002296545.1 Herbaspirillum sp. UBA812
CGAAATAGCGGTGGATCATTTCGATCCAGGCCTTGGCCCAGGTCACCGGACCAAATGGCATGGCTTCCTGCGCGGCATTGATGTGCTCATGCGCCAGCAGCGGATTGGCATGGCTGTAGCAGCCCGGCCAGTCCGGACAGCCGAGGCCCGAATCGGTCAGGCGCGTGAAGGCCCCGAACATGATCAGGTCGAAGGTAAAGAACAGCGTCACCCACACCAGCTTGCGGTATTTGTTGGCCACGCCCTGAGCGCGCCACACCAGCGCCAGCGGAATCAGGGCCACCACGAGCCCGGTCAGGCCCAGTTGTATCAGCGTCGTTGCATTCATCTTGAGTCAAACGTGCGTCACTGCGCGCAGGGGATCCATCCGCATCAGCCGATGGAGGAAGCGCGCAGCAATTTGGAAATGTCCTTCTTCATCTTGCCGGGGTCGGGATCCTTGGGGAAGCGCATCATCAGGTTGCCCAGCGGGTCGATCAGGTAGATGTGGTCTTCGGCCGAGGTGCCGGCATCGGCCGGCAACCAGGACTGCAATTTGCCGGCGTCAACCCGAAGGATATCGGTTCCGTCGAATTCGCGCAGGAGCAAGGTCGCAATCGGTGCGCGATCCGTGACCAGCCACACGCGCTCGATACGCTCCATTTCCTTGCCTTGCATCAGCCGCAGCTGGCGCATGGTCAGCAGTTTCTTCTGGCAGGGTTCGCCGCAGTCGCCGCGATCGACCTGCAGCATCACCCACTTGCCCTTGTAATCCTGCAGCTTGGCCGGACCACCATCGATGGCACTGCTGCCCAGATCCGGAATCGGATACTGGCGCGGATCGATCAGCGCACCATAGTTGTTGCGGCTCTGCGGCTTGATCACGTAATAGGTGAGGTAGGAAGCGATGAGCGGTGCGGCACACACGGCCACCACCGCCAGCATCTTCCAGCGGCCGATGCGGCGGCGGCGCGCCTCGTCGACGGATGCGGCTTGCGCGGATTGCGGAGCTTCAGGCTTTGTCATGACGACCACGTTTGAATCCTGTCACGATGAAAAAAAGAAGAGCCATGCCCGCCAGTGCATACCACTGCACGGCATAGCCGCGATGACGATCGATACCCAATGACGGAGCGGGCCAGTCGCGCACCAAGGTATCGCCCGCCGCCCCGCGCTGCTCGATCACCAGCGGTGCAAGCGGCACCCCGCTGGCCTTGGCCAGTGCCGGCACATCGAGATTCTGCAGGATGGCTTGCGGACGCGGCGCATCGGCCGTCCCCAGTTGCAGCACATGCCCGGCATCGCGACGCAGGATGCCTTGCACCTCGGTGATACCCGATGGCGGCGGCACCTGCGGCACGCGCGTGCGATCGGCAGCATCGCGCGGGGCCCAGCCGCGTGCCACGACCACGGCCGGTCCACTGCCCTCGGGCTGGAACAGCGTGAGGACATGGAAACCGACTACGCCGTTGTAGGGGCGGTTCTCCAGGTATAGCGTCCACTGCGGAAGATAGTGGCCGCGCAGGCGGATCTGTCGAAACTCCGCATCGCTCGCATCAACCGGCAGCGCACTCAGAGGAGCCTCGCTGCCCCGCGCCTGCATGCGCTGCTGCAGGGCCAGCTTCTCCTCGGCACGATGCGTCTGCCACTGGCCCAGTGCAATACCGGCGGCAGCCACGACCAGCGTGGCGCAAAACGGGATGAGGCGAAAAACGAATCGGGTCGGCATTGATGAAGTTTGGCCTTACAATGAAGCGCACACAGGACAAGAAAAAATCTTGCACATCAGCGTCGCAGCATACCGCATGCACGCCTTCGGAGACAGGGTTCCATCCTCATGAAAATCATCGTCGCCATCGCCTTCATCCTGATCCTGGCCAGCCTGGCCTCGGCACTGATCTTTCTGATGCGCGACAAGGGCAAGAGCAATCGCACGGTCCAGGCGCTGACGCTGCGGGTCGGCTTCTCGGTGGCGCTGTTCCTCTTCATCCTCCTGAGCTACAAGCTGGGCTGGATACAGCCGACCGGCATCCGCTGACTTCATCCGCACGCACCCCACAAAAAAGCCGCACCGAAGTGCGGCTTTGTCATTGTGCAGACGGTGCCGCCTTACAGCCAGTACACCACCACGTACAGGCCCAGCCACACCACGTCCACGAAGTGCCAGTACCACGCCGCGCCTTCGAAGGCGAAGTGATGCGTAGGCGTGAAGTGCCCGCGCAGCACGCGATAGAGCACCACCGACAGCATGATCGCGCCCATGGTCACGTGGAAGCCGTGGAAGCCGGTCAGCATGAAGAAGGTCGAGCCGTAGATGCCGGAGGTGAGCTTGAGGTTGAGTTCGCTGTAGGCGTGGATGTATTCATACGCCTGGAAGCCCATGAAGACCGCCCCCAGCAGGATGGTCAGGAACAGCCATATAGCCGTCTGCGCGCGATGTCCGGCGCGCATGGCGTGGTGCGAAATGGTTAGCGTCACGCCCGAGGTCAGCAGCAGCAAGGTGTTGATGGTCGGGATCGGGAACGGACCCATGGTGGTGAAATTTTCCACCGTACCGGCCGGGCCGATATTGCCCCATTGTCCGGTAAAGTCGGGCCAGATCACCTTGTGGTCCAGATCGGCCAGCCACGGCATGGTGATGCTGCGCGCATAGAACAGCGCACCGAAGAAGGCCGCGAAGAACATCACCTCCGAGAAGATGAACCAGCTCATGCTCCAGCGATAGGACAGGTCGATGCGCTCGCTGTAGAGGCCCGACTCGGATTCGCGGATCGCATCCCCGAACCAGTAGTACAGCACCACCAGCACCATCAGGATGCCGAGGATGTTGACGTAAGGCGCCCACGAGACGCCATTGACCCAGGCCGAGGCCCCGATCATGGTGATGAGCATGGAAATGCCCGCCATCATCGGCCAGCGCGACGGGCCTGGAACGAAATAATGGGGTGCCTTGGCTTGTTGAGAACTCATGTTCTTCTCCCGGTACGAAATCCGATTGTCCTGGCCTGGGCAAGAGCAGCAAACATGGGCATTAAGCTGCGTTGAATGCTCTTGCGATACAGGGTTTACGTTTCCTTAATGCTCTTTTTCGGTCAGTCTCATCCACCTGCCGCGCTGCGTACCACCAGCTTGACGATGCTCACCAGCACGGCCACGAAGATCACCGCACCGAGAATGCCGGCGATGATGACGTGTACCGGATTCAGCCGTGCTGCATCCGACTCGTAATCCTTGCGCTTGCGCACGCCGAAGAAGGACCAGAACACCGCCTTCATCGTCGCGCCGAAGGAGGCCTTGCGCTGCGCCGCCTGTTTCAGCTCATCGTTCACACCCGCTCCTCGGGGCTGGTCAGCCCGCCGTCTTGGCCTTGCCGTTGATCTCGAAGAAGGTATAGGACAGCGTAATCGTGGTCACTTCCTTGGGCAGCTTGGGATCGATGTAGAACACCACCGGCATCTGCTTGGCCTGGTTCGGTCCCAATGTCTGCTGCGTGAAGCAGAAGCACTCCACCTTCTTGAAGAAGGCCGCCGACTGCAGCGGTGCATAGCTCGGGATGGCCTGGGCATCCACGTTGCGCGGCTGGGTGTTGACCACCTCGTAGGTGACCTGCGTCATCTCGCCGGGGTGCACCTGCATGCTGGCCACCGTCGGGCGGAAGCGCCACGGTCCCTGGGCATTGCCATCAAACTCCACGGTGATGGTGCGCGTCTTGTCGATCTGCGTATTGGCCGGCGCTTCCACCGTCACATCCTTGGGCGTGAGGAAATTCACGCCGGTCACTTCGCAGATCTTGCGATAGACCGGGATGAGCGCATAGCCAAAGCCGAACATCAGCACCGCCACCACAAGCAGCTTCCTGAACATCACGCGGTTCAGGCCGCGTGATGTCGTCTCTTCTACCTGATCGTCATCTCTGCTCATTTGGCAAACCAGATGCGGTTGATGAAGATGCCGACGAAGAAGGCCAGCGCCACCAGCCCCAGCAGGAGGCCGGTGCGCAGGTTGTTGGGTTTCTTGCGTTCGGTCATGAGGGTTGCCTTTGCATTAGGGGCGATGACTTGTGTTATCCACAGGCGATTACTTCACCACCGGCGGTTCTTCGAAGGTGTGGAAAGGCGCCGGGCTGGGCACGGTCCATTCCAGGCCCTCTGCACCTTCCCAGGGCTTGGCCTCGGCTTTCTTGCCACCCTTGATCGAGGGAATCACCACGAAGAACAGGAAGTACACCTGCGACAGCCCGAAACCGAAGGCGCCGATGGAGGCGATCATGTTGAAGTCGGTGAACTGCGCCGGGTAATCCGCATAGCGGCGCGGCATGCCCGCCAGCCCCAGGAAGTGCATCGGGAAGAAGGTAATGTTGAAGGTGATCAGCGAGGCCCAGAAGTGGAACTTGCCGCGCCATTCGTTGTACATGAAGCCGGTCCACTTCGGGCCCCAGTAGTAGTAGCCGGCGAAGAGCGCGAACAGCGATCCGGCCACCAGCACGTAGTGGAAGTGCGCCACCACGTAGTAGGTATCCTGCATCTGGATGTCGATCGGGGTCACCGCCAGGATCAGGCCGGTGAAGCCGCCCATGGTGAAGACGAAGATGAAGCCCACCGAGAACAGCATCGGCGTCTCGAAGGTCATCGAGCCGCGCCACATGGTGGCGATCCAGTTGAAGATCTTCACGCCGGTCGGCACGGCGATCAGCATGGTGGCGTACATGAAGAACAGCTGCGCGGTCACCGGCATGCCGGTGGTGAACATGTGGTGCGCCCAGACGATGAAGGACAGGATCGCAATGGAGGCGGTCGCATACACCATCGATGCATAGCCGAACAGCGGCTTGCGCGCAAAGGCCGGGATGATCTGCGAGACGATGCCGAAGGCCGGCAGGATCATGATGTAGACCTCGGGGTGGCCGAAGAACCAGAAGATGTGCTGGTACATCACCGGATCACCGCCGCCGGCGGCGTTGAAGAAGGAGGTGCCGAAGTGGCGGTCGGTCAGCGTCATGGTGATGGCACCGGCCAGCACGGGCATGACGGCGATGAGCAGGTAGGCGGTGATGAGCCAGGTCCAGCAGAACATGGGCATCTTCATCAGCGTCATGCCGGGGGCGCGCATGTTGAGGATGGTGACGATGATGTTGATCGAGCCCATGATCGAGGACGCGCCCATGATGTGCATGGCGAAGATGCCCATGTCCATGCCGGGGCCCATCTGGGTCGACAGCGGGGCATACAGCGTCCAGCCGGCCGCGGTGGCGCCGCCCGGCACCAGGAAGGAACCGGCCAGCAGGAGCGCGGCCGGTGGCAGCAGCCAGAACGAGAAGTTGTTCATGCGCGCAAAGGCCATGTCGGAGGCCCCGATCTGCAGCGGGATCATCCAGTTGGCGAAGCCCACGAAGGCCGGCATGATCGCACCGAACACCATCACCAGGCCGTGCATGGTGGTCAACTGGTTGAAGAATTCAGGACGGAAGAACTGCAGGCCCGGCTGGAACAGCTCGGCCCGGATCAACAGCGCCAGCACGCCGCCCGAGAGCAGCATGGTGAATGAGAACCACAGGTAGAGCGTACCGATGTCCTTGTGGTTGGTGGCAAAGAGCCAGCGCCGCCAGCCGTGCGGATGGTCGTGCGCGTGGTCATCGTGAGCGTGCCCATGCCCGTGATCGTGGGAATGATCGGGGGCGTGATCGGCGGTGGTAGTCATGTCCGGTTCTCCAAACGATTACTTGCGGGCGGCCAGGATTTCGGCCGGCTGCACGATGTTTTCCTGGGCCTTGTTGGACCAGCTGTTGCGCGTATAAGTGATCACGGCGGCGATTTCGGTGTCGTTCAAGACACCCTTCCAGGCCGGCATGGCGTTCTTGCCGTTGAGCAGGATGTGGATCTGGCCATCCTTGGTGCCATTGACCACGGCACTGCCGTCCAGCGCCGGGAAGGCTCCCGGCACACCCTTGCCGTTGGCCTGGTGGCAGGCTACGCAGTTGGCTGCATAGACCTTCTCGCCGCGCTGCTTCAGCTCATCCACCGTCCAGACCTTGCTGGGATCATCGGCCTTGGCGGCCATTTCCTTCTTCTTGCCCTCGACCCATTTCTTGTAGTCGTCATCGCTGACCACGTTGACCACGATGGGCATGAAGGCGTGATCCTTGCCGCACAACTCCACGCACTGGCCGCGATAGGTACCGATCTTCTCGGCGCGGAACCAGGTATCGCGCACGAAGCCGGGAATCGCATCCTGCTTCACGCCGAAAGCGGGGATGGTCCAGGAGTGGATCACGTCATTGGCGGTGGTGACGATGCGCACCTTCTTGTTGACGGGCACTACCACCGGGTTGTCGACCTCGATGAGGTAGTTGTCGTTTTTCTTCAGCGTCGGATCGGTGACCTGCTCGCGCGGCGTGGCCAGGCTGGAGAGGAAGGAGATGCCTTCACCATCGCCCTTGAGGTAGTCATACCCCCACTTCCACTGCATGCCGGTGACCTTGATGGTGAGGTCGGCGTTGGAGGTGTCCTTCATGGCCACCACCGTCTTGGTGGCCGGCAGGGCCATGCCGATGACGATCAGGAAAGGCACCACGGTCCAGGCGATTTCCACGGTCGTGCTTTCGTGGAAGGAGGCGGGCTTGTGGCCGACCGACTTGCGGTGCTTGATGATGGAATAGAACATCACGCCAAAGACGGCCACGAAGATGACCAGGCAGATGATCAGCATCAGGATGTGCAGGTCATAGATCTGCTCGGCGATCTTGGTCACCGGCGGCTGGAAATTCATCTGCAGCACGGCCGGTCCGCCCGGACTATCCACCACTGCCCAGGCCGGCAAGCCGGCCGCCAGCAGCGAGGCACCGAGGGTCAAGGATTGAAGGCGCTTCGCAAGTTTCATGGATTTCCTCAAAAGCCCAAAATTATAAGAATGAGAGTGCTGCCACCCCGCCACCCCTGGCGGCCAGTTCCTGTTGCAGCTCCTGCACCAAAGCGCGCCGCTGCCACAAGCTCATGAACCGGCCAATTTCCACGCGCTGCCCCCGGCTTTCCAGGGCCACCAGCGACTGCCGGCCCACAGGAAAAGCGATGCGCATGCCATGCAACTGCAAGCTGCTGCGGTGCGAACGACTACCCTGGATGACTTCCACCTCCAGGCCATGATCGGCCAGCACCAGCACTTCGCGATCAGTGGCGTGACGGGCGTAGACCAGCATGGCCGCGCCCACCGCCACCAGTTCAATGCATGAAAAAACCAGGATGATCCAAGCGCCGCGCAGCGTGAAGCCCAGCGCGACCGTGAGTGAAACCGTACAAAGGACTGCGAAGACCCACGCCAGCTGGCGTGGCGCAATCGAACAATTGCGCTTCAATATCCATTCCCGCGTCTCCATGGCACCTCGCCAGCATGATTGTCGGTCGAGCGTGTCTCTGTCTCTTACCGCAGAGGAGGCTCACTGGATGCGGGCCAGCCCGTTCTTGCCGGGGGCCGTCTTGCGTGGGGCGCTATCCGTGGCTATCCGTTTTGCGGTCTTTATTTATTCTTGCTATTCGTTCGTACTGGAATTTCTTTGTGTGAATTTTTTTACCCATTTGAGTATAAGGGCTAACGTCGCCATGGATCAAGCACGCACCGCCGCATTGACAACGGTGGCGCCTGCGGGCTGTCCGGCGGGCCGGGATAGCGGCAGCAGAGCCGCCAGGGGCGCGGCTTTGCGGCGATATGAAGGCTTCGGCAGGAACAGGCAGGGCGTAACGATACAGCAACTATCTGGCAGGCCAGATAGAGCTGGGCGACTAAGCCTTATATGAAGTTTCGACTATCGCGGCGGGCGTTCGAAGCGAATGATGCTCTCGCCAGCCGCAGTGGTCTTGGGCACCGGACGGAAGGCGTGGCCGTAGACGACCTCGAAGGTCAGCGGGATCTTGCCGTCGGGCTTGCGCATGGCCTCGAAGGCCGCCAGCAGGCGCTGGTACTGGCTGCGGCTCATCATGCTGCGGCGCCGCGATTCCAGCGGATTGCCACCCCAGGCGCGCACGTCTTCCAGCAGGCGCTGGGGCGTTTCGTAGGTGACGGTGATGGTTTCCATGTCCATCACCGGCGTGGAAAAACCGGCATTGACCAGCATGTCGCCGAAGTCGTGCATGTCGACGAAGGGCAAGGTGTGCGGTGCAAGATCGATTTGTTCGAAAGCGCTGCGCACGTCGCGCAGGGTATCGGGGCCGAAGCAGGAAAACATCAGCAAGCCCTCCACCCGCAGCACGCGCCGCCACTCGGCAAACACGCGGTCGGGCTGGGGATGCCAGTGCAGGGCCAGGTTGGACCAGACCAGGTCCAGCGCATTGGCCGCCAGCGGCAGGCTGGCGAAGTCGGCACAGGCCAGTTCCGGCCCGCCGGCACCCGGACCGGAACCGAGCCACTTGTTGATGGAGCCGAACAGGCGGTTCATGGCCGTCTGCGCGCCGCGCTGGTGGTCGGCAGCCTTGGCCAGCATGCCGTAGGCGCCGTCCAGACCGATCACCTGCGCCTCGGGATAGCGTTTCTGCAGCACCGGCAGGTCGGCCCCTTCGCCGCATCCGGCGTCCAATACTTCACGCGGGGCGATTTTCACCAGGGCCAGGCGTTCCTGCATGCGCGCCGAGACTTCGCGGCGCAGGAAATCGGATTCGGCCACGCGCTGGGGCTGGCCGAAACGGCGGCGCACCAGGGGCAGGTCGATGGGAGCGCTCAGCTTGGCGCTGGCAGAAGGCGGCGGCAGGGACATGGGCAACGGAACAGGAAGATGGACTGCGCAGCAGCGTGGCAAGCTCGGGCGGCCAGCAGAGGGCCGCCGATCCACGGGGCTGATGCGATAATGCGCGTAGTTTAGTCGAAATCCATTTTTCCCGGGCGCACCTCGCATGGATCTCAAATCCTCCAAACCCGCAGCCGCATCGCCCCAGGCCAAGCCTGGCACCGCCTATCGCGCCGTCGGCGGCAAGCCGGCACGGCCGGGCAAGCCATCCGGCCCCGGCTGGCTGCAGCGCCTGCTGGCGCATGTGCCTCAACTGCTGCCGTCGTCCTGTGCGCTGTGCGGCGCGGCCGGACGCGAGACTCTCTGCGCGCCCTGCCACAAGCGTTTCTACACGCGCCAGCACCGCCGCTGCATCCAGTGCGCCCTGCCCATGCCGGTCACCGGCAAGGAACTGCGCTGCGGCGCCTGCCTCAAGGACCGCCCGGCCTTCGACGCCACCATCGTGGCCACCGATTATTTCGCCCCGTCCGACCAGCTGGCGCTGGCCCTGAAGTTCGGCGGCGACCTGCGCCTGGCACCGCTGCTGGCGCGATTGATCTTCGATGCCACGCGCCGCAATCCGGTGCCGGGCAGCGACGTGCAGCTGCCGATGCCGACCTTGCTGGCTCCGGTGCCGCTGGGATTGGCGCGGTTGCAGGAACGTGGCTTCAACCAGGCGCTGGAAATCGCCCGGCCGCTGGGCAAGCTGATGGACATCCCGGTGCAGCCGCGCCTGCTGGAACGCAAGAAGGAAACCGAGGCCCAATCGGCCCTGCCGGTCGGGGCTCGCGCGCGCAACGTGCGTTCGGCCTTCGCCCTGCCCTTCGCGGCCATGGATCAGGTACGCGGGCTGCATGTGGGCATCGTCGACGATGTCATGACCACCGGCGCCACCTTGAATGAAGTGGCGATCGTGCTCAAGCGGCACGGCGCCCGGCGCGTGACCAACCTGGTCTTTGCGCGCACCCTGCCGACCTGAAGCGGGTCGGCCATCCTTTACATAGCAGGAGAATTGTTTGTTCCACGTCGTCCTGGTCGAGCCGGAGATCCCTCCCAATACCGGCAACATCATCCGCCTGTGCGCCAATACCGGCGCGCAACTGCACCTGGTGGAGCCGCTCGGCTTCCCGCTCGATGACGCCAAGATGCGGCGCGCCGGGCTGGATTACCACGAATACGCCAACATGCAGGTGCACAAGGACTGGGACCAGTTCCTGGCCCATCGCCGCCAGGATCCGCAGTTCGATGAGGCGCGCATGTTCGCCATGACCACGCATGGGTCCACGCCCTTTGCCGGCCTGGCCTTCCGTCCGGGCGACACCTTCGTGTTCGGCTCCGAAACGCGCGGGCTGGCACCGGAGCGGCGTGAATCCTTCCCCACGGCACAGCGCATCCGCCTGCCGATGCGGCCGGGCAACCGCAGCATCAACCTGTCCAATACGGTGGCGGTGGTGGTGTATGAAGCCTGGCGGCAGAATGGCTATGACGGTGGCAGCTGAGAACCCGCTGCACCCATGAAAAAACGGCTCCCGAGGGAGCCGTTTTCGTTGGTTGCGCCGGTCAGCCCAGCAGCAGGGCGTCGTCCGAGAGCTTCTCGCCGCGCGTCTGCTCGAACATCTTGAGCAGGTCCGGCACGTCCAGCCCGGCGCGTTCGGGGCCGGAGACATCCAGCACCACGCGGCCCTGGTGCAGCATCACGGTGCGGTCGCCGTAGTCCAGCGCCTGGCGCATGCTGTGGGT
>NZ_DBIC01000273.1:0-3927 GCF_002296545.1 Herbaspirillum sp. UBA812
CCTGGCAAATTACCCGAGCGCAACTGTCGGCGGGCGCATTGTACGACATATGCCGCCCGGTCTGGCAATCCGCAGAAACCCTCATGGCGGCGGTACCACGATCCGACGCAATGAGGAGAGTTTCGCAGCTCGCAGGAAGCCCTGGCGAGCACGTCGGCAGCACGGCAGCAACCCCATTCCGGTCAGCAATATCCATGCCAGAAACGCCATCCGCACGCAGCACGCGAGCACATAGGCGTGCTGCGGCGGGCAGCATCATGACAGTGGTCATCGGGGAATGGGCAGAAGCCGGAGGCACCAGCGCAGAGCCAGTGGGGACGCCGCTTGCGGGGCGATATGCAGGAACGTGCAGGGAAGAATGGAAGCCAGCGTCAGTGCGGCGAATGCGAGTGCGGCAAACGTGAAGAGACAGGTCAAAACCACACCGTCCGATAACGTGCACGACATCAGCATGGCAGGCTGCCGCATGTGCCGAATCAACCGCACATGCGGCAGCGCCCGGCATGTTGATGCCGGGTCCGTCACTGAAGATCTTGCGCCGCAAGGCTGGTTGGCCTGCGGTGCGCATGCGCACAGCAACCACGTCTCCTCCGAACCAGAGTGCTCTGGAATCATGCGGCCGACGATCTGTAGCGCAGTGCGCCGCCGTCTTTGGCCGTGGTGGTCCGGTGCTCGCCGGACCGTTTTTTTTACAGCATCACTGCATCACGGATACAGGCCGCGCATTTCACGCGCCTGCAGTACGCGGGTACACGCCACGATGAAGGCCGCGGTACGCAGCGACACGTTCTTCTCGTCGGCCAGCTGCCATACGGCGGCGAAGGCTTCGCGCATGATGCGGGTCAGGCGCAGGTTGATTTCATCTTCGGTCCAGAAGAAGCTGGAGAAGTCCTGCACCCATTCGAAGTAGCTCACCGTCACGCCACCGGCGTTGGCGATCACGTCCGGCACGATCAGCACGCCCTTGTCGCGCAGGATGTCATCGGCGGCCGGGGTGGTCGGGCCGTTGGCGCCTTCCAGGATGATCTTGGCCTTGATGTGATTGGCGTTGGCTTCGGTGATCTGCTGTTCCAGTGCGGCAGGCACCAGAATGTCGCAGTCGACCGACCAGAATTGGGCGCGATCGGTGATTTCATCCGCACCTTCGAAGCCCTTGACGCTGCCATTCTTGGCCACGTAAGCCTGCAGTGCCGGCACGTCCAGGCCACCGGCATTGAAGACGGTGGTCACGTGATCCTGCACCGCCACCACCTTGGAACCGGCTTCAGCGAACAGGCGCGCAGCGATGCCGCCGACGTTGCCGAAACCTTGCACCGCGACCTTGGCATCCTTGATGTCCATGCCGCGCTTGGCAGCGGCTTCGCAACCGACCACGAAGACGCCACGACCGGTGGCTTCATGGCGGCCCAGGCTGCCGCCCAGGGAGATGGGCTTGCCGGTGACCACGCCCGAGGACGTGCTGCCCTGGTTCATGGAGTAGGTATCCATCATCCAGGCCATGATCTGCGAATCGGTGTTCACGTCCGGTGCCGGGATGTCCTTGTTGGGGCCGATGATGATGCCGATCTCGCTGGTGTAGCGGCGCGTCATGCGCTGCAGTTCGCCACGGGAGAGCGTCTTGGGATCGACACGGATACCGCCCTTGGCACCGCCATAGGGCACGTTCACGGCGGCATTCTTGATGGTCATCCAGGCCGACAGGGCCATCACTTCGGACAGCGTCACATCCTGGTGGAAACGCACACCGCCCTTGCCGGGACCGCGCGAGGTGTTGTGCTGCACGCGATAGCCCTCGAAGTGGGCAATGGTGCCGTCGTCGCGCTCGATGGGCACGTCGACCACCAGGATGCGCTTGGGACGCTTCAGGGTTTCCACCCAGCGGGCCAGCGAGCCCAGGTGGGGCGTGACGCGGTCGATCTGTTCGAGATAGACGCCCCACGGACCGATGCCGTGCGGGACGAGATAGGAAGGCACTTCGTGATTAGGTACGTTCGACATGATGCAATCGCTCCTTTGGATAGCCGTGCTGTTCAAAGACAAAAGGCCTGCAAATTCCGAAAGTCCGCCAGGCATGTTACTCCGTCGGCAGCGGCCTGCAAGCCGCACCACAAGGCGCGCAAGAAGGCGGCGACGGAGGCGCGCCCGCCAGCGCGGCGCGGGGTGCGCCTGCTGGAAATTCGTGCCTGTCCGATTCAGCGCCGCCATCGTAGCCAGCCGCTCAACACAAGGCTAATGCTTTGTGAGCATGCAATTATGCAGCGCTTGCATAACCTTTGAAATCCCTTGATGGATAAGGGATTGCGCCATTTTTACCTGTTAATTTTTGATCAGGAATCGCGTTTTTCAGCAGTGCGCGGACTTTTTCCGCCAGCCCCCTTGGAACGCTCCCCACGTTCACCGCGCTCGGCCTTTTCCTGCCGCTGCGCATCCAGCTCCACCAGATATTCCCACAGCCGCGCCACCAGCGCCTTGCCGGTACGCTGGGCGGTCGGGCGCTCGCGATAGAGGCGGATTTCCATCTCCACTTCCCACTCCCCGGTGGGACCGTCGGTGCGCGCCAGCTGGCGGTTGCGCACTTCGCGCAGCACCGACGATTCCGGCAGGAAGGCCACCCCATGGCCCTCCAGCGCCATCATCTTGAGGCTTTCCGACATGTCGGTCTCGTAGTGTTTCATCAGGTGCAGCGGACGCTTGGTATCGGCCATCATCAGCTCCACCATGCGGCCCAGGTAGGCATTGCTGGTGTAGGAGAGGAAGGGCACGGGAGCCTTGGCGCTGCCCGGGAAAACGTAATCCGGCTTGCCGTTGCGGTCGCAGCGCGAATACGGGCGCAAGGTTTCGGTGCCCATGGTCAGCATGTCGTAGCGGCTGGCATCGAGCTGCACCGGCTGGCGCGGATGGTGATAGCACAGCAGCAGGTCGCAGCCGCCTTCGACGATGGTCATCACGGCATCGTGGACGTTCAGGGCGATCAGGCGCGTGTTGATCGAGCCGAAGCCAGACTCCAGGGCGCTGAGCCACTTGGGCATGTAGGTCAGCGAGAGCGTATGGGGGACGGCGAAGTCGATGGTGGTCTGCGCCGTGGGCCGCTTGCCGCGCAGCAGCGCGCGCGTGTTGTTGATCTGGCCCAGCATGGCCACGGCCTGTTCGTAGAAGACTTCACCGGCGGCCGTCAGGCGCGTGGGGTAGGAGGTGCGGTCGATCAGGTCGGTGCCCAGCCAGGCTTCCAGCGACTGGATGCGCCGCGAGAAGGCCGGTTGCGTCACATGCCGCAGCTCCGCCGAGCGACTGAAACTGCGCGTTTCCGCCAGGGAGACGAAATCCTCAAGCCATTTGCTTTCCATTGCCCGCCCACTTCCCGTTCTAGGTCGAATGCGCGAATTGTGCCGCTGTGCCCGCGCCGGCGCAAGCTGCGCGCGCGGGCGAGGGCATCAGCGACGCTCGGCCGGCATCAGCACCGTCGGTTCGGCACCGGGCTCGGCCACCGCTGCCACGCCCTCCGGCTGCGGCACCACCGAACCGCCCTCCTCTTCCGCGCCGGCCTGCTGACGCAGCCACATCTGAGCATACAGGCCATCGGCCATCAGCAGTCCGGCGTGGGTGCCGCGTTCGACGATGCGGCCGTGGTCCATCACCAGGATCTGCTGCGCATTGACGATGGTGGACAGGCGATGCGCAATGACCAGCGTGGTGCGCTCGCGCGCGATCTCTTCCAGCTGCTGCTGGATGGCCTGCTCGGCGCGTGAATCGAGGGCCGAGGTGGCTTCGTCGAAGATGAGGATGGCCGGATCCTTGAGCAGGGTGCGGGCGATCGCCACACGCTGCTTTTCTCCGCCCGACAATTTCAGTCCGCGCTCGCCGACCATGCTGGCGTAGCCATCGGGGAGCGATTCGATGAAGTCGTGGATGTAGGCCGCCTTGGCCGCC
>NZ_DBIC01000188.1:0-16193 GCF_002296545.1 Herbaspirillum sp. UBA812
AGCATGGGCAAGACCGGCGACGCATCGGATTGCTCGCTGCTGCTGCGCTGGCGGATGCGCACTTCGCCGGCCGACGTGATCAGGTAACGGCCACTCGGGCCCGGCGCGATCCCGGCGATGCCGGGCTGTGACAAATCCACGTCAGGCGCATCGGCCGGGATGCGCAGCGTGCGCAGATACTCGCCGGTGCGATACACCAGCGTGCCATCGGCGGTGCGGGCGATGCTGGTGTTTTCGAAATCGATGACCTTGCGGATGTACTGCGAGACGTACAGCCGCGTGAACGGCTGCGCCTCCGCCCAGCGGTGGATCTTGTGCAGGGCCGCCACCGAGGCGGGCTTGGTGCCGGCATAGAAGTGGTAGTAGATGTCCACCGCCTTGAAGCGGACCGGCTCGCCGGTCAGTTCATAGCTTTCAATGGCGCGCTCGAAACCGTAGAAGGGACCGGTCCAGTTGCCGGTGTAGACGTTCTCGTCCTGGTTGGGCGCGAAGACCTGGTACCAGCCCTGCTTGCGCACACCTTGCGCGGCGATGTCGGTCCAGGTGTTGCGGCTCCTGGTGATCATGGTGTCGCCGCCGTTCATGTTGAGGAAACCGTCCAGATAGGTCTGGGCGATGGCCTCGGGCGGCGGCACGCAGTTGCCGGTCCAGAGGAAGACTTCAGCCTTCTTGCCGGGCGGCAGCAGGGTCTTGTTGATGTAGTCCATCGACCCCTTGATCTCGCGCTGCAGGTTGAATTTGTAGTTGGGGATGTCCAGCGTGCGCGAGGCATCGCCATCCATCTGGTTGATGTCGGCGGTGCGGGTGTCATACATCGCATCGGCCCAGTTGAAGGGATGCGAGAAGGAATGGCTGGCCGGCTCGACATAAGGCAACGTGAACATCTTGCGCGCCAGCGCCGTGGTCTGCGCGGAGAGCTGCGGATAGACGCCCTGCGGGCTCAGCTCGCCCTCCACCACCGAGACCGTCACGGGAAAGCGGTAACGGTCCCAGATCTCCCGCTGCAGCACTTCGACCGCAAAGGGCGAGCCCGGATACTCGGCCTTGGAAGGAAACCCATCGCCATCGAGGTGGCTGGTCTGGATGCGCCGGCCACCCTCGGTGGTCACGTCCGGCACCGGAATGGCGGGCAGGCGCAGCGCGCGCTTGAGGAACAGCATGGGCTGCAGCACCCAGCGCGGCGGGTCCATCACCTGCAGCGTGGTGGTGGCGAACGGGGCCAGGGCGAAACCACCCCAGGGCATGATGGCGGCGGCATCGTAGATGTTGTTGCGGCCATCCTTCATGCGCAGCAGCGACTTGGCGGCAGGATCGGTCAGGCGCACCAGCTCCAGCTGCGTGCGGTCCACGCGCGGCTTGGTCTCAAAACCCATCAGTTCGGAATCGGCTTGCGTGACCTCCAGCTGTTCCGGCGCAGGGGCGGAAAAACTGGTCAGCCCCAGCATGCCGGCGCTGAGTTTGGTCATCTGGAAACCGAAGGCATTGAAGATGGCCACCGGCACGCCTTCCTTGATGCGCTGCCCGATCCACGGCCCCAGGCGCTGGTGATCGGTACCGCTGCGGAACCAGGTCACCACGCCCGCATAGCGTCCGGCCAGCGGCTCGGTGGGCAGGCCCTCGCGGCCGACTTCACGGAATTCGTAACGCAAGCCGAGGTGATTCAGCTGGATGCCCAGGAAGCGTTGTGCCTCGGTGGTATGCAGGTCATCGCCCTGGGCCACATCGAGCAGCACCAGCACATTGCGCGGCACCAGTTCGACACTGGACACGCCCATGGACATCAGCGTGCCATCGGCCACCCAGGGCAGGAAGCCGTCGGCGCTGATCTTTTTGGCCGTCTCGCGCGCCAGGGCGCGGGCGCCGGGCTGGAACGGGTCGACGTAATCGATGGCGATGGCCGGCAGGCGATAGCGGTCGCGGATGGTGCGCAGCTGGCCGGAGAGCCAGGCGCGGTCATTGTCGGTGACGGCGCCATAGCTGCGGCGGCCGGCGTCGTAGCCGCGATAGAGCGATTCGGCAGCCACCGCATACGTCAGCGGAGCCACGTCGGGGAACAGTTCGAAGCCGCGATTGAGAATCAGCTTGGCCTCCGGATAGCGGCGCTTGAATTCGTGCAGGGTGGCGATCATGGCCTGGGTCTGGGCGGCGCGCTCGGCATCGGTCTTGGCGAACAGCTGGTAGGAATCCAGGGTGTCGAGGAAGAATCCACGCCAGCCCTGTGCCCACAAGGGGGCCACGATCTTGTCGAGGAAGAAGTCGCGCCAGCCGGGCGCGGTCTGGTCGATCACGCGGCTGCCCCAGGCGGCGTTGTCGCCCTTGAGCAGGCCGGGCGGCATCTGCTTGTAGTAAGGCCGCGAAGGCTGGACCTCGCCCAGCGAGACATAGGCAAACAGCTGGTGCGCCCCGTTGGCCGCACTGCGCGTGCGTGCGGCCGGGTCGCGCACGAAGGCCGGTTCCACCACGGCCACGTCAAAGGCCTGCAGGTCAGCCAGCGGGGGATTGGGGCCGTAATAGAAGGCGATCGAGGTGGGCGCGGCCGCCGTGGCCGCCGCCGGGTTCTGGGCCGGCGCTGCACCGGTCACCAGCGCCGCCGCGCTGGCGGCCAGGGTCCAGGCCAGCGCCCGCAAGGCGCGCCAGGTCCGGCCGGCTGTTTGTTGTATGGCTTGGCTTGCTGCAGAGCGCGGCACGGGCTCTCCCTGATGGATTTGTTATCAATTTGGCAGGCCGTATGAAACCACGGCTGCGGCATTGCGGAAATCCGGAAAATCCTGACATGGATGAGCTTCCATCCTTGTTCTTGTTAAATTTGCCGGATTTTCCCTGTGTGCTTGTTAGCAATTTGTATCAGATTCTAACTAGATTCAACTGCAAGTTTATTACTTGAAGGGAATTTCGATGTCTCTTGATGTGAATATTTTGACGCCCATCCAAGATAATCCGCTGCCTGAAATGGCCAATGCATTCATATTCGACGATGCGGCGCACAAAAGCAGGGCAGTCCAAACCAGCGTGTGGCGGGCTCAAGCGCACCAAAAGCAGGCAAGCCCTGCGCACACTCCTTCATTTCGCCCATTTTGCGCCGCATCACCCGCCCTCCCGCCAACGTGACCGCGTTGCGACATCCCGCGCAAACCCTTGCCACACCGGCGTCTGGCCGCCAATAATCGTCGCGGCTTGTTGTATGCCAATCTTGTATATCAGCGTGGCACACAACTTGCTGATGAGGGGATATGAACACCGATCCTTCCGCCAAGTCGTCGTCGCAGATTGCGGTCCGCATCACCGAGGCCATCCTCGCCAAGCAACTGGCACCGGGGACGCGCTTGGGCGAGCAGCAGCTGGCCGACCTGTTCGGCGTCTCGCGTACCCAGGTGCGCGAAGCGCTGACCCGGCTCATGGCGCGTGGCATCGTCACCGTCAGTGCCCGGCGCGGCTGGTTCGTCATCGAGCCGACTGCTGAACAGGCGCGCGAAGCCTTCGAGGCACGCCGCGTGATCGAACTGGGACTGTTGCGCCAGGCGCGGGTGCGGCCGATCAGCGCGCAGGCCATCGGCCAGCTGCGCGATCACATCGCACGCGAAGAGGCGGCCATCGCCGGGGCCGATGTGGGGGCGCGCAGCTATCTGCTGGGGGACTTCCATGTCTGCCTGTGCGAATGCCTGGGCAACTCGCTGCTGTCGGAAACGCTGCGCGACCTGACCGCGCGCACCACCCTGACGGCCATGCTGCACCAGTCGTCGGAGCAGGCTGAGGATTCGTGTTCGGAACATGTATTGATCGTCGAAGCGCTGGAACGCGGCGATCTGGAACGGGCAGAGCAACTGATGCAGGACCACCTGCAGCATGTGGAATCAGGGCTCACCCAGGTGCGCAGCAGCGATCCGCTGGAACCGCTGCGGCAGGCGCTGGCATCGGTGTCGCGGCAGGGGGCTGCGGGCGAGACCGGACTGCCGCGCCAGGAAAGCAAACGGCCTTGAGCTGCACAACAGGCCACTCATCAACGTAGTCAATGACGTCAACCCAAGGGAAACTGCTATGAAACTGACCAAACTCCTGCTCGGCCTGATGGCCGGCGCCATGATGTTCTCCGCTTCGGCTGCCCGCGCCGACGCCCTGGACGATATCCAGAAGCACGGCACGCTGCGCGTGGCGGTGCCGGCCGATTTCCCGCCGTTCGGCTCGGTCGACAGCGACCTCAAGCCGCTGGGCTTCGACATCGACGTGGCCAACCTGATCGCCAAGAAGATGGGCGTGAAGGTCGAACTGATCCCGGTCTCCAGCGCCAACCGCATTCCCTACCTGACCACGAAGAAAGTCGACCTGGTCATCTCCAGCATGGGCAAGAACGCCGAGCGTGAGAAGGTGATCGACTTCAGCGCTGCCTATGCGCCCTTCTTCAATGGCGTGTTCGGCCCCGCCGACCTGCCGGTCAAGAGCGCCGCCGACCTGGCCGGCAAGACCATTGCCGTCACCCGTGGCTCGGTGGAAGACCTGGAACTGACCAAGATCGTGCCGGCCTCGGCTACCGTGAAGCGCTACGAAGACAACAACAGCACCATCAGCTCCTTCCTCTCCGGCCAGGTGCAGCTGGTGGCGACCGGCAACGTGGTGGCCGCCGCCATCATCGCCAAGAACCCGCCCAAGAAGCCCGAGACCAAGTTCCTGATCAAGGATTCGCCTTGCTTCATCGGCCTGAACAAGGGTGAGAAGAAGCTGCAGGACAAGGTTGATGCCATCCTGGCCGATGCCAAGAAGGACGGCAGCCTCAACGCCATCTCCCAGAAGTGGCTGGGCCTGCCGCTGCCGGCTGGCCTGTAATTTGCTGGAGTGACCGCACACCTTCGTGGTGTGCGGCATGACAGTTGCGGGAATCCACCAGTACAGTAGCAAGGCGACGGCAGTACGGTCGCCCGAGAGCACCAATACAGCAGCAGTACAGCAGCAAACCAGTTTTACCCCGGCAGCAGGCAGGCGGACAACCCGGCAAACGCAGCATTTTCGAGGCAGGGCAGACACGACATCATGGCTTATCAATTCGATTTTCTTTCCACGCTCGACTACACCGACGTCATCGTCAAGGGTGTGGCGACCACCGCCGAGCTCATCGCCATCGGCGGCGTGCTGGGCGTGGCCGTGGGCATCTTCGGTGCCTGGGCACGCACGCAGGGGCCGGGCTGGCTCAAACCCATTGTCAGCGGCTATGTGGAGATCATCCGCAACACGCCCTTCCTGGTGCAGCTGTTCTTCATCTTCTTCGGCCTGCCTTCGCTGAACATCCACATCAGTGAAATCACCGCTGCCATCCTGGCCATGGTGATCAACCTGGGGGCCTACAGCACCGAGATCATCCGCGCCGGCGTACAAGCGATTCCACGCGGGCAGATCGAGGCGGCGCAATCGCTGTCGATGTCGCGCGGGCAGATCTTCCGCCACATCATCCTGCGTCCCGCGCTGCAAAAGATCTGGCCGGCGTTGTCTTCGCAGGTGGTCATCGTCATGCTGGGCTCGGCGGTGTGTTCGCAGATCGCGGTGGAAGAATTGTCCTTCGCGGCCAACTACATCCAGGGGCGCAACTTCCGCGCCTTCGAAGCCTACATCGTCGCCACCGCCATCTACCTGGTGCTGGCCATCCTGCTGCGCCAGTTGCTGCGCCTGATCGGCAACCACTTCATCACTGCCCGGAGGACCGCATGATCACGTTCACCACCTGGGACATCGTCCGCAACCTGATGCTGGCGTGGCGCTGGACCATTGTCCTGTCGCTGGTCACCTTCGTGCTCGGCGGCGCACTGGGCCTGATCATCCTGTTCATGCGCACCTCGCGCCAGAACTGGCTGCGACAAGTCGCACGGCTCTACATCGAACTGTTCCAGGGCACGCCGCTGCTGATGCAGTTGTTCCTGGTCTTCTTCGGCATTGCGCTGTTCGGCATCGAAGTGCCGGCCTGGCTGGCGGCGGGACTGGCGCTGATGTGCTGGAGCGCGTCGTATCTCGCCGAGATCTGGCGCGGCTGCGTGGAAGCCATTCCCAAGGGGCAGTGGGAAGCCTCATCGGTGCTGGCCATGGGCTACTTCCAGCAGATGCGCTACATCGTGCTGCCGCAGGCTTTCCGGATCGCGATTGCACCGACGGTGGGATTTGGCGTGCAGATCATCAAGTCGACGGCGGTGACCTCCATCATCGGCTTCATCGAATTGTCCAAGGCCGGCACCGTCATCACCAATGCCACCTTCCGCCCCTTCACGGTGTTTGCCATCGTGGGTGCCTTCTACTTCGTGCTTTGCTGGCCGCTGTCCAAGTACAGCCAGTCTTTAGAAAGGAAATACAATGCCGCTCATCGCCATTGACAACGTCAAGAAACGCTTCGGCGACAACGAAGTCCTCAAGGGCATCAGCCTGGACGTCGAGCCCGGTGAAGTGATCGCCATCATCGGCAAGAGCGGTTCGGGCAAGTCGACGCTGCTGCGCTGTATCAACGGCCTGGAGAGCATCGACGAAGGCAACATCAGCGTGGCCGGTGCCAAGCTGGGGGCGAGCGAACTGGAGCTGCGCAACCTGCGGCTGAAGGTCGGCATGATCTTCCAGCAGTTCAACCTGTTCCCGCATCTCTCGGTGGGCCGCAACGTGATGATTGCGCCGATGATCGTCAAGGGCACGAGCGAAGCCGAAGCGATGGCTACCGCCAAGGCCAATCTGGAGAAGGTCGGGCTGGGTCACAAGTTTGATGCATTTCCGGACCAACTCTCCGGCGGCCAGCAGCAGCGCGTGGCGATTGCGCGCGCGCTGTCGATGAATCCGCAGGCGCTGCTGTGCGACGAGATCACCTCGGCGCTGGATCCTGAACTGGTCAACGAAGTGCTGACCGTCATGCGCGGCCTGGCCAAGGAAGGCATGACCCTGCTGATGGTGACGCACGAGATGCGCTTTGCGCGCGAGGTCTGCAACCGGCTGGTGTTCATGCACCAGGGCAAGGTGCATGAGATCGGACCGCCGGAGGAATTGTTCGGCAATCCGAAGACGCCGGAATTGCAGCAGTTCATCGGGATGACGCAGGGGGCTTGAAGCGGACTCTGCACAAGTTGCTGTAGCGGGATCACAACCCCAGATCTGGAAGAATTTCCGGGCCTGGGGAGGTTTTATTTTTCAAAAAAGCAATTGCCTTCGCTGACGTTTCGCACATCACGTTGACTGAGTAAAGTTAGAATCTCACAAATATCTGGAGCGTCAGATTCCCATGCTCATCATCACAAGTGAATTCTCTTACCTTGCTGCACTCGATGAAATCACGACATTGATGCGTGCCGAAAGAAACACACTAGATGGTGCCCGTCTTGATGCACTAGTCGCCTCTATAGCGGTATTTGAGAAGCCGCTACATGATGCATTTCTCAAGTCAGACCATGCAGAAACTGAAGCTTCGACATGAGAAGAAGACAGCCGACACAGCGTCACTGAAATTCGCGGAGGGCGATTTTTTCGTCGACGTACCAACGCATAAGACATTCTCTATCCTTGCAGGTAGTCTCACGATAATTCCAGGCTTGACGGGCATGCTCTCTCAATGCGTTTGGATCACTGGTCATCTGCTTTGCCTTGCCAAAGATTTCGGCTAATTCCCGGTCATGTTGCGCCAACTCAGGATCCTGACAAATCAGCTTCTCGGCAGTCGAGCGCGCTTTGGAACAATCAAAACTGGTCTTTTGTGACGTCGTACTCTCCGGAGCGGGAACATAAGCGTTCTTCGTTGCCGCCATCTGGGCGTTCCACCATGGCTTCAGAGGCGTAGCGGCCAATATCAGATCTGGCCAGGCGAAGCTGCGAATACTGGCCTTTACGGCTCCGGAATCACCAGAGTCACGATATGCGATCACGCCTTTTCCCGTATCGCGCTTGATCGCAAAAGCGGCAGAATCAGAATCGCAAGCGTGCTCCTTGCAGCCCTGTGCCAGATAAAAACCATTCTTGAACTGAATCCCTGCCACGTCGCTGACATCCAAACGCTCCACAATTTTCTTCCAGTCACTCGCAGAGACTGCATTGAAAGCAGATTTGAAGCGTGGATCTTTGACGGCCTCCGAAGGCGACATTCCCTGAATCCAACTGAAACCTGTTTTCTGTTCAACAGCGCGATCGCCGGGAGTGCTCTTCGTCGCCACGGGTGACTTTTCCGCCTTCTTACTCGAAGCCGACGTACTGACTGGATCAACAGCGGTAGAGCCTGTTGACGCTACTCCGTTGTCGCCAACGCTCTGCGTTGAAAGCTGATACCCCGCAATCAACACCACGATCGCCCCAAGTATCATCAAACGTGGACGGGTTCGGTCGGGCGGAACCGCGAACTCGGGCTTCGGGCTGACAACTGCCACTACCAACGCAGAAAATTGTTGTTCAGCGCTCTCGAGTGCCTGTTGCGCCGACATTCGGTTCTTCTCGAACGAACGCTGTCGCAGTCCCGCGTAAAGCGCCACAACCATGAGTATTGCGAATGCAACCGCCGTCGAGCTTCCAATGACAATAGCTCCCGTGAGGCAGAAAAGAAAAGACCAAAAATAGGTGGGAGATTCCGGCCACTTCAGGATGGCGCTATGGAGGGAATCGGCAGCCTCATCGAGGCCATGATGCTCTCCTGCACGGGCCTTACACTGGGCTTCAATTTCGTAAAGCGCACCCATAGCCTTTTCTTTTTCTGCTAGAGATATCGTACCAATATCGACCACGAGCCGGATGGCACGAGTCGTTGTCTCTAACTTGGGACCAATGTCGTTGAAGAACTGCTGATGCTCATCCAAGGTCGCAGCTTCGGCCAGATCATCAGACTCGACATACACACCGTGCGAGAGAAAGTATTGCCGCAAGGCCTCTGCCAAGCGATCTTGCAGGAGGTGGACGAAGTCGCGTGTTGCCTGCTCACGTTTGGATAAGCGCTCTTCTCCTTCGTTACCGAGGTGGGTAGTGCCCTTCAGCCGGACATCTTGGCGCCCATCGCTCCTGCGGTTGAGATTTTGGCTGAAGCGTATTCCAGTGCCTGGGATGCTGGCGGTCACTCTTCCGCGCGTGTTGTAGGTAAAGCCTTTGCCGCCAAATGACGTGCTCACCCCTTTCTTGCTTAGATTAACTCGAATGCCCGGTGCAATCTTGATGCTTTTTCTAAAACCCCATCCCATGTCGATTCCCCTGAATGAACGCAGATATTTTTCTGATACGTAGACTGACTCAAGCGGCAAGCGCAGCAAACCTCTCCTCGTTTGCTGGCTGATTACGCTTTGGGGCGTAACTTTTCAATCTTAACGCGATCCAGGAGCTTGACCTAAGCTTGTCGCCAATTCAACCAGCAGCGTATTCCGCGCGGCAATACAACTTGCCGGCGGGCATCAAAACAGAAAGAGGATGTGAATCAAGTGCGCAGAAGTGTGACTTCAACGTCATCAGCAGGATGGGAGGTCTGCAGGAAAAACCGGATCAAATATCAGAGAAGGGGCCTGAATGGATTACCGGTCGACTTCACAAACCTTCCGGTCATTCTCATAAAACACCACCGGCCCCGTCGTGAACCGTTCCTTGGGAATGGCCACCATCAGGTAATCCTTGATGCGATACGAAGCGCCGGAAGCCGGTGCGCGATAGAGATAGTTCAGACGCAAGGTGCCATCGCGCAGACGCAGCGACAAGGGCGTGAAGACATGGGGACGTTCCGCCGCATCCGGGGCGCTCATGCTGCGCGCCACCACCAGATATTGCTTGCGTTCAAAATGATCGGCCGAAGGACCGAAGGGACGCTTGTCGTTCATCACCGGGGCCGGCTGCATCCAGCGGTCCCAGTCGGCGCGGCTGCGGATCAGGGCACAGAAAACCGGCTGGCGCTGCTCATCCCAATTCTTCAGGAAACCCTGGTAGGAACCGCTCAGGACCGTCTTGTACGGTACCACCGTCGGGTCCTCGGCTTCGGTCCACGGCATCATGGAACACCCCGACATGGCCACCAGTACGGTGCCACCCACGATCCACTGCATGCTTTCCCTGATCGACTTGCGCATTCGTTTCCCCCAAGAAGCTTAGCATTTAAACATGGCTTGCCCGATGCTGGCGAGATTTAGTTGCATCCCTGCCAAAGTCCCGCCCGGCGAGAGGCCGCAGCACTGCTGCTCAGAACTCACGCAGCCTCTTTGGTTCAGCGGCATACCGGCTTTTACCTTTGTGGAGCCAGGGTTGCGATTTGCGTGATAATGCGGGGTCCGGAAGGCGGCTATGCTGGCGCGGCGAGGTGTCGCGCGGCGCTCGCGGGTCTGTTCCCGCGCCCACCTTCCCTGTTTCTGCCATTTTTGAAGGGTCGTTTCCATGAGCTCAGCTGTCATTTCTTCCTCCGCTACCGGCGCCGCGCTGGACGGTTTCATCGCCGGCCTGCCGAAAACCGAACTGCACCTGCACATCGAAGGCACGCTGGAACCCGAGCTGATGTTCGCCCTGGCCCAGCGCAACAACGTCGCCCTGCCCTACGCTTCGGTCGAGGACCTGCGCGCGGCCTACAACTTCAGCGACCTGCAGTCCTTCCTCGATCTCTACTACGCCGGCGCCAACGTGCTGCGCACCGAGCAGGACTTCTACGACATGACCGCCGCCTACATTGCCCGCGCGCAAGCCGACAACGTGCGCCATGCCGAGATCTTCTTCGATCCGCAAACCCACACCGAGCGCGGCATTCCGATCGCTACCGTGTTCGCCGGCATCGCCGCCGCCCTGCGCGATGCGCGCCGTCGCGATGGCTTTGGCAGCGTGATGATCATGTCCTTCCTGCGCCATCTTTCCGAAGAAGATGCCTTCGCCACGCTGGAAGCGGCACTGCCGCTGCGCGAGCAGTACGCCGACCTGTGGCTGGGCATCGGCCTGGATTCCTCCGAACGCGGCAATCCGCCGGAGAAGTTCGAACGCGTCTACGCGCGCTGCCGCGAACTGGGCTTCCGCCTGGTGGCGCACGCCGGCGAAGAAGGCCCGGCCGCCTACGTGATCGGCGCGCTGGACGTGCTGCACGTCGAACGCATTGACCACGGCGTGCGCAGCGAAGAAGACCCGGCCCTGATGCAGCGCCTGGCGCAACAGCGCACCCCGCTGACGGTGTGCCCGCTGTCGAACCTGAAGCTGTGCGTGGTCAAGGACATGGCCGAACACAACCTGGCGCGCCTGCTCGATGCCGGCCTGGCCGTGACCGTCAACTCCGACGACCCGGCCTACTTCGGCGGCTACATGAACGCCAACTACCACGCCGTGGCCCGCTCGCTGAACCTGTCGCGCGAGCAGGTGCTGCAGCTGGCACGCAATGGCATCGACGCCTGCTTCCTGTCCGACGAAGACAAGGCCACCCTGCATCAGGAGCTGGAACAGTACGCCGCCAGCCACTAAACCTGCCGCAGCTTGCAACACCGCGCCCGGCCATGTGCCGGGCGTTTTCATATCCCTTGCGGTCAAGCACGCTTCTTGCATAGGAGTTACAGGGGATTGGCGACGGTCCGGCCCGTCTTTTGCAGCGCGCCACCGGCACCATTGACCACTCATTTTTGCCGCAATCGAAGGCACGGATTGACAACAATTTTTGAAATCAAGATTACGCCATGCAGCATGCGGTACGCCATTGTTCACAAGGGAAGTTTGCCCGATCGGCGCTGCGTCGCAGCATCGAAAGTCGCGTCGGCGGTGACCCAAAGAGGGTCACAGGGCATTCTTTTTGGTGCAGAATGAGCCCCGTTTTGTTGCAAATCCATTTTCAGATTGTTGACGATCCATGCGCCTCGTTGTTGACCGGCAAGACCTTCCAGACAGTCATTCCAGCCAGAGCATGAGCATCATGAACAAAGCCAGCAAAACCGCACGCCCCCCTGCCGCCCCGGCCCGCGCCAGTGCGCGCGAGCGCGAAAGCACGGGAGCGGTCGAGGAGAGGATGTACCAGGACATCTATGACGCGATCATGGAACACCGCCTGCCGCCGCGTACCAAGCTGACCGAGCAGACCCTGTGCCAGATCTACGACACGGCCCGCCACACGGTGCGCAAGGTGCTATCGCGCCTGGCTTCGGAGGGCATGGTGGATCTGGAAGCCAACCGGGGCGCCTTCATTGCCAGCCCTTCGCATGCCGAGGTGCGCGACATGTTCGAGTTGCGCAACATCCTCGAACATGCGGTGCTGGAGAAGGTCGGGCGCGAGGCGGGCACGCGCCAGATCGCCGGTTTGCGGCGCATGGTGGAGGAAGAGCGGGATTGCTATCTGAACGGTGACCGGCCGCGCTGGATCCGGCTTTCCGCCCAGTTCCACCTGGCGCTGGCGGAGCTGACCGGCAATGCGCTGCTGGTGGAGACGCTGCGCAAGCTGGTTTCGCGCACCACGCTGATGATCGCCAAGACGGAGGCGCCGGGCCACAACGCCTGCTCCTTCGATGAACACGAGACCGTGCTGGAAGCGCTGGAAAAAGGCGATGTTGCCGCTGCCCAGTCGCATATGGCACATCACTTGCATTTGTGCGAGGACCGGGTACGGCCGGATGCGGATGATCAGTTCGATCTGCGTGCCGTGCTCGGCAAGGGACTGTGACCCACGGGCCGGCGCGCACACCCTGATTTTCCCGCCAGGGCGGATCAGGAAGATGGAAGAAGGAAGTGAGAAACAAACAGGGCCACGTCGCGCGGCCGAATGCAATACCGACCGTGTGACCACCACCATGCCGACAAGAGCATGCAGGAAGTCCGTTGAACAGCCCGGCTGCGGCCGGGCGTGATTCGTTTCACCCAACCTTTCTCTCTGATGGAGACCGGCCATGACTACCGACGCTTCCCCCTCCGCTGCACCCGGCGCCTATATCGCCGGCGCCGACGACGCGCGCCTGACCAATGAAGACCTTGCCCCGCTGAAGAAACAGACCTGGGGTTCCTACAACATCTTTGCCTTCTGGATGTCCGACGTACACAGCGTGGGCGGCTACGTGTTTGCCGGCAGCCTGTTCGCCCTGGGCCTGACCAGCTGGCAGGTGCTGATCTCGCTGCTGATCGGCATCAGCATCGTCTACCTGCTGTGCAACCTGGTGGCGCGTCCCAGCCAGGCGCATGGCGTGCCCTATCCGGTGATGAGCCGCCTGTCCTTCGGCGTACTGGGCGCCAACGTCCCGGCCATGATCCGCGGCCTGATCGCGGTGGCCTGGTACGGCATCCAGACCTATCTGGCCTCGGCCGCCTTCGTGGTGGTGGTGCTGAAGTTCTTCCCCGAACTGAAGCCTTATGCCGATGTTCATGTGCACTCCTTCGCCGGCCTCTCCACGCTGGGCTGGGGCGGTTTCCTGCTGCTGTGGGTGCTGCAGGCGCTGGTGTTCTGGAACGGTATGGACACCATCAAGAAATTCATCGACTTTGCCGGTCCGGCGGTCTATGTGGTCATGTTCATCCTGGCGGGCTGGATGATCTACAAGGCCGGCTGGCAGAATGTCGGCCTGAACCTGGGCGAGATCAAGTACAGCGGCTGGGCGGCGGTCTCGGTGATGATCACGGCGATCTCGCTGGTGGTGTCCTACTTCTCGGGGCCGATGCTCAACTTCGGCGACTTCTCCCGCTACTGCCATACCTTCGCCGATGTGAAGCGTGGCAACTTCTGGGGCCTGCCGGTCAACTTCCTGGCCTTCTCGATAGTCACGGTGGTGACTACTTCGGCCACCATTGCCGTGTTTGGCGAACTGATCACCGATCCGGTAGAGACCGTCTCGCGCATCGACAGCACGACTGCTGCCGTGATTGGCGCGCTGACCTTCCTGACGGCCACCATCGGCATCAACATCGTGGCCAATTTCGTCTCGGCTGCCTTCGACTTTTCCAATCTCTCGCCCAGCCGCATCAGCTGGCGCGCCGGTGGCATGATCGCCGCCACCGCCTCGATCTTCATCACACCCTGGAATCTGTTCGGCAATCCGGAAGTGATCCACTACACCCTGGATGTGCTGGGCGGCTTCATCGGCCCGCTGTACGGCATCCTGCTGTCGGACTACTACCTGGTCAAGCAACGCCAGGTGAAGGTCGAGGATCTCTACACCATGCGTCCTGAAGGCCGCTACTGGTACACCAATGGCGTGAACCGTGATGCGGTCAAGGCGCTGATGCTGGCCGCAGCCGTGTGCGTGGCCTGCGTGATGCTGCCGCAGCTGCGCAAAGCGGCGGACTTCTCCTGGTTCATCGGTGCGGCGCTGGGCGCGGTGTTCTATCTGATGTTCGCGCGCAAGCGTTGAGCGTCGCCGACCTGGACTTCATTGCATCAAGGAACAAGCATGCGTATCAAGCTGATCAATCCCAATACCACCATGAGCATGACCGAGGCCATGACCGCCTGCGCGCGGCAGGTAGCGGCACCCGGCACCGAGATCACGGGCGTGAGTCCGCAGATGGGGCCGGCCTCGATCGAGAGCCACTATGACGAGGCGCTGGCCGTGCCGGGCCTGCTGCAGGAAATCGAGCAGGGCGAGCGCGAGGGTGTGGACGCCTACGTGATTGCCTGTTTCGGCGACCCTGGCTTGTCGGCCGCGCGCGAGTTGGCGCGGGGCCCGGTGATCGGGATTGCCGAAGCGGCGATGCACATGGCCAGCCTGGTCGCCCCCTCTTTCTCGGTGGTGACCACGCTGGCGCGCACCAGCGGCATGGCCTGGCATCTGGCCGAGCGTTACGGCATGCAGCGTTTTTGCCGTAACGTGCGCGCCTGCGAGATTGCGGTGCTGGAGCTGGAGAATCCGGCTTCCGATGCGCGGGCGCGCATTACCGACGAGTGCCGGCGTGCGCTGGCTGAAGACGGGGCCGAGGCCATCGTGCTGGGGTGTGCCGGCATGGCTGACCTGTGTGCGGCCATTGGCCGTGACATTGGTGCTCCGGTGATCGATGGGGTGACCGCAGCGGTCAAGCTGGCGGAGTCGCTGGTGGCGCTGGGGTTGGGCACGGCCAAGGGTGGTGAATGGGCGCGGCCTTTGCCCAAGGCTTATCATGGATTGCTCAGCGGTTTTGCACGTGTGTGATTTTCTCTGCGGCGCTGTGGTTGGGCGCTGCGATTTCATTTCTTGACAGCCAAACGAAGAACTTATGTCACAGCAACAAACTTACCCTCGCGACCTGGCCGGCTACGGCCGCAACCCGCCGCACGCGCGCTGGCCCGGCCAGGCGCGGGTGGCTTTGCAATTCGTGCTGAATTATGAAGAAGGCGGCGAGAATTGCGTCTTGCATGGCGATCCTGCGTCGGAGCAATTCCTGTCCGAGATCGTAGGGGCGGCGGCTTATCCGGCGCGGCACATGTCGATGGAATCGATTTACGAATATGGGTCGCGGGTGGGGGTGTGGCGCATCCTGCGCGAGTTCGAGAAGCGTGGTCTGCCGATGACGATCTTTGGCGTGGCCACGGCCTTGCAGCGTTCGCCGGAGGTGACGCAGGCGTTCCAGGAGCTGGGGCATGAGATTGCTTGCCATGGCTTGAAGTGGATTCATTATCAGAACATGGATATCGAGACCGAGCGGGCGCACATGCAGGAGGCGGTGCAGATCTTCCGTGAGCTCACCGGGAGCGCGCCGCTGGGCTGGTATACGGGGCGGGATTCGCCCAATACGCGGCAGCTGGTGGTGGAGCATGGGGGCTTTGCCTATGACTCTGATTACTACGGGGATGATCTGCCGTTCTGGACTGAAGTCGAGACCAGCGGTGGCGTGAAGGCACCGCATCTGGTGGTGCCTTATACGCTGGATTCCAATGACATGCGGTTTGCTACGCCTCAAGGGTTCAATACCAGCGAGCACTTCTACCAGTACCTCAAGGATAGTTTCGACGTGCTTTATGAAGAAGGGGAAGAGGCTCCGAAGATGCTGTCCATCGGGATGCATTGCCGATTGCTCGGACGGCCTGGACGGTTCCGTGCCCTGCAGCGCTTCCTCGATTATGTGCAGTCACACGACAAAGTCTGGATCTGCCGGCGTATCGATATCGCTGAACACTGGAAGAAGACGCATCCATTTTCGGAGCGTTGATTTATTCTTTTTTGGAATTATTCTGTGCCGCCCTTGGGTTTTCTCCTTGGGCGGTATTTTTTTTGGTGTTGGTTTTACGGTTTGGGGTAGTCTGCACGGATTGCTTTCCTGCGCTCTAGCTTAATTCTTATCTCTCTCCGGTCGGAAGGACGCGCCGGGGGCGGCCCGGC
>NZ_DBIC01000225.1:0-4968 GCF_002296545.1 Herbaspirillum sp. UBA812
CCGACTCGATCTTTCTGTCGGTCATCTTCGACTTGCGGCCGCCTTTGCGGCCGAGCTGCTTGGCGACTTCCAGCCCGGCGCGGGTGCGCTCGACGGTCAGCTCGCGCTCCATTTCGGCAAGGCTCGCCATGACGTGGAAGAAGAACCGCCCGGATGGTGTGCCGGTGTCGATGGAGTCGGTGAGGCTCCTGAACTGGACACCGTGCTTGTGCAGATCGCCGACCAGATCGACCAGTTGCTTGACCGACCGGCCCAGCCGGTCGAGCTTCCAGACGACCAAAGTATCGCCTTCGCGCAGCATTTCGAGCGTCTTGGCCAAGCCAGGCCGGTCTGCCCGCGTGCCACTCACCTTGTCCTCGAAGACCTTTTTACATCCGGCCTTGCTCAAGGCTTCGCGTTGCAGCTCCAGGTTCTGATCCTGCGTCGAGACGCGCGCATAGCCAATCAACATGGCTTGTCTCGCGCCCGGTCGATGCGTTCCTGCATCGCCTGCATCACTTCTTCGTGGGTGTACGATCTGGCGTTGGCGTCGGTGGCTTGCCGCAGGGCTTCCTCAACCTCGCGCGTCATCCGCTCGTAATCCTCCGGCCACAGCGCTTGCTCCATGCGCAGCGACGCCTGACCCAGCAGGTGCAGCAGGCTGAACAGCCGCATGTCGTTGGTGGCGACGATGCGCTCCCGAATCTGCTCCTGAATAGCTTCGCTAGCCCGATGCGCTTGTGGTGTGGCAGTCCCCTCGTAGTCAGCGGGGAATTCCGCTTCCTCGGCAATCCTTGCCCAGGCGCTGGCCAGCGCCTCGATGGTTGACGTGCTCATTTCCGCCGCTCCTGTGCTCTTTGGCGAATCAACCGGCCAAGGGGCCTCGACGCGAAAACCAGCAGCATCACGCCTATCGGATACCAGGTCGAGAAGACCACCAAGGCATCGAAGGCTGGCCGTCCGGTGTTGGTAGGCAGTACGGCGGTCACAGCCATCAACCCGCCGACCGTCCAGATGATGCGCCACACGTAGGGCATCACGCGGGGCACGTAGCCGTCATCGAAAGCGGTCTGGTAGTAGCGGCGCAGGCCGCGCTCGGCAAGCGCCTGGCGCTGCCGCTCCGACAGCGCATCCGTCCGGCCATACCAGCGCCGGAATGGTGGACAGCGCAGCAGCAAAGGGGTGAAGAGGATCATCACCGCCACGATCGCGACACCCCACGCCATGACGGCGCCGGCATCGGGCCGCTTGGCGTTCTCGATCACGGGCGCGAAGACGCCCGGAGCACTTATCATCCAGAACAGCGCAATGTGCTGATGGAAGGAGAGCTTCATTTGCTCATCCACTTGCGCAGCAGGCGCTTTTTCAGGGAGGCGCGTTCTTGCGGGTTGCGTCCCTTGTGATTGGCGATGCGATCCGCCGTGGCGGCCTGGCGCTTGACGGGCCAGTAGGAGCGGCCATCCTTGCCCATCGACCAGACGCTGCTGGCCTGGCTTTCCAGCAGGGGCAGATGGGCGCTCAGGGCTTCGGGCGACGCGCTGGTCAGCGCCGTGCGCTCACGGGTGCGCCAGCGCTGATGCCAGAGCTTCTTGTCCTCGCGCTCGCTGCCGCAGGTCGTGTGCCCGACGATGGGTGTTTTGCGGCGGCTGCGGCTCATAACGTAGTGGTCTCCAAGAACATTCAGGACTGATCCCAGGCGTCGATGGTCAAGACCTGATCGGCAGGACAGGCGGCTACGCGGTCGGGAACTGGATGGTGTTCAGTCTCATGCCGACCCCATTCGATTGATCGCGTCGCTTGCGGCACGCTGCGACGCAAGGAGGTTTGCGACCTGGTTTAGCAGCCGTGTCCGCTGCATGTCTGTTACCTATCTCCCCGACCGCTCATTGGACCAACTCCAGAGATTGGGCTCTATCGCTAAGCCAATACGAAACCGGCATTGGCTGATGCCACAACCGAGACGAACACAAATGGCTCGGTACCTGTATTTCGCGCCCCGTGCACTTGGCCCGGTCTTGCCACGGCTATCTCACCTTCCCTGAGGGCACGAACAATCCCATTGCCCTGAAAGTAATCAGCCATTCCCGACAAAACAGTCCACGTGTCTTGGCCGTGAGGATGAATGTGAGCCGCAATTTCCTGCCCGGGATGGACATGCCAAACCACGATAATTGAGTCTCGGGTTTCAAGCACAACGGAACGAATAGGCTCGCCTTCGGACGGCTGAACATACTCGGCTACAGAAAATATTCTCGATTCAACAGTCATCGGAGATCCCTCTTTCACAGTGCCCCCAGACAGGCTGGATATGAGTTCTAACTCGAATTTGAACGGGAGGCTGGTCGTGCGGTCGTGCAGTTGCCGATGAGCGTGTCGGCTGCTGCCTCCTTGCCCACCAGCGAACTCACGTCCGTTGCGGCCATCCAGAAGGTCTTGCCCGAGCGCGGCTCATAGGTCGCGGGATCGAACACGCCAGAGGGGCCGAACATCGGCGGCTTGATTGGTCATGGCTCCATGCCTTTGTCGTTACGGTCTTCATCGTCGGCATCCTGACGCACGGCGGGCAATTGCTGGAGCAACGCCGGCAGCCATTCCTGTACCGTCTCCCACACCACATCGAGGTTGATGTCGAAATAGCCGTGAGCCATGCGATTACGCATATTGCGCATGCTGCGCCACGGCACGTCGGCATGCGCCTGGGTGAACTCGACGTAGCCATCCATCACCTTTGTGGCCGCCTCGCCGATGACGATCAGGCTCATGATGACGGCCTGCTGGGTGCGCTTGTCGGCCAAGAAGTCGTCCTTGGCCATCCCTTCCACGAAGCTGCGCGCATCGGTTGCGGCCTGCTGAATGTGGTCGAGGTAATCGGGCAGGCGGTTCTCGCTCATATCGGTTGCGCCTCCGCGAGCACCTTGGCCCGGAACTTCGGCGGCAGGTCGCCGGGAGTCAGCAGATCGACGTCAACGCCGAGCAGCGATTTCAGTTCTTCTTCCAAATCGCCCAAGTCCAACAACGTGGCACCGGGCAGCGCATCGACCAACAGGTCGAGGTCGCTGCCATCCCGGTCGGTGCCATGCAGCACCGAGCCGAAGACGCGCGGGTTCGCGGCGCGAAAGCGGCCTACCGCTTCACGCACTGCGCTTCGCTTCATGTCAAGCACAACAGACGGTCGCATGCGCATCCTTTCTTATCGAAACTCGTTGAGATGATATGCAATCAAGAATAGAATTTCAAGAACTATTTTCGAGAATCGCAATGCCTTGATTCCCGTGCCGCGCCTGTGAATTTCACCCGCTCGACGAGCGCAACACCGACGCCGCCTACGCCAAGAACCGGCGAATCGACCTCAAACTCACGAACCGCTGAGCGACGCGTCACCGCGCTGCTGCGCCAGCCAGTCGCGCGGGGCGCAGCCCATGCGCACGCGGAAGGCGCGCGCCAACGCGTTCGGGCTGCCGTAGCCGACGCGGTCGGCCACCACCGCCACCGGACGCCCCTGCTTGAGCAGGGTGCAACTGACGTTCATCCGCCAGTCGGCCAGATAGTCGCCCGGCGTGACGCCCACCGCGTCTTTGAACGCGGCGGCGAAGCGCGCGCGTGACATGCCCGCCTGCGCCGCCAGCGCCTCGAGCGACCACGCGGTCTGCGGCGCATCGTGCATGGCGGTTATGGCGCGCGCGAGTTTCGGGTCGGCCAGTCCCGCCAGCAGTCCGGTGGCGCCAAGCCGCCCATCCATCAGATAACGCAGCAACTGGATCAGTAGCAACTCGCACAAGCGGTCGATGGCGGCCTGCCGACCGCACTGGTCGCGCTCGGCTTCGGCAAACAGCAGCTCTAGCGTCGGCCCGAGGCCGGGCAAGTCCGCCAGCGGAATCAGCAGCATCGACGGCAAGGCCATGGCCAACGGATTGCCCGTCGAAGCGCCCAGATCGACCTCCGCACACAACAGCTCAGCGGTATCGCCGGGGGCGGCGACAAAACGATGCGACGCCACGCGCGGATAAAACAGCAGGCTCGGCTCGGTAACCAGCAGATCTTCATGCACGGGCGAACGCGCCGTAATCGGGCCGCGCCGCACCAGATGGATATAGCCATGCGGCGCCGCGTAATGATGCTGCCCACAGAAGGCGCCGCTGTGAAAAACGCGCGCCGAAAGCGAGTAGTGCCGGAGCAAGCCGGCCAGTCGATCCGCCATTCCACTCTCCATATAAGACGATAGGTTACGTATTTGATACTTTACGTGCCATATCGTACCAAACAAAGGGCGATCATGCCCACGTGCTCTTGCACCTCACCCACTACGGAGATAGACATGACCCAAATCGCCCCCCTGACCATCGACACCGCTGACGCCGCTACCGCTGCCACACTCAAGGCCGTCAAAGCCAAGCTCGGCATGGTGCCGAACCTGCTCGCCACGCTGGCCCACGCGCCGGCAGCGCTCAACGGCTACCTCGGCCTGTCCGAAACGCTGGGCACCGGCCGCCTGAGTGCCACCCAGCGCGAGATCGTTGCGCTGGCTGCCGGTCAAGCCAATCGCTGCCAGTACTGCCTGAGCGCACACACCCTGATCGGCAAAGGTGCCGGACTGTCGGCAGAGGCCATCGCCGCGGCCCGCACCGGCCAGGCGGCCAACGCACTTGACGATGCAATTGCCGGCTTTGCCCGCGCGCTGGTCGAGCAACGCGGCGTGGTGTCGGCCGACGCCATGGCCAACTACCGCCGCGCGGGGCTCGACGACGGCCTGATACTGGAAGTGATCGCCAACATCGCGCTGAACACGCTCACCAACTACACCAACCACATCGCCGACACCACGGTGGATTTCCCCGTGGTCGCCGTCTGATCTCCATAGGCATATAAGGAGAACACAATGAAAATCGCACTCACCGGCGCTCTGCTCGCCAGCGCCCTCGTCCTGCCACTGGCCGTCACGGCCGGCGACTTTTCGCCCTATGTGGACAGCCAGGGCGGCATCAGCCGCCC